>DEBO01000062.1:2580-10778 GCA_002348585.1 Alphaproteobacteria bacterium UBA2954
CATGATGACCAACATGGCACAGCAATTATTGCGGCAGCAGGTCTGATTAATGCGCTCCATCTGACCGGACGTGATGTCCGCGATATCAAAGTTGTTTCAAGTGGAGCAGGCGCGGCCTCTATCGCCTGCGTTGAGCTGATAAAAGCCATGGGTGTGAAACATGAAAATGTATTGATGTGTGACCGGTCAGGCGTTGTTTATCAAGGCCGAGAAGATGGTATGAACCAATGGAAATCCGCGCATGCAGTGAAAACAGATGCTCGCACTCTAGCTGATGCCTTGAAAGGAGCAGATGTATTCTTAGGTCTTTCAGCTGCTAAAGCAATGAGCACTGATATGCTAAAATCCATGGCAGATAGGCCAATTGTGTTTGCTATGGCAAATCCTGAACCTGAGATCATGCCAGATGCAGCCAAAAAAGCCCGTCCAGATGCTATCATAGCTACAGGTAGGTCTGATTATCCTAATCAGGTTAATAATGTGCTTGGCTTTCCCTATATCTTTAGAGGCGCCTTAGATGTCCGAGCAACAGCCATTAATGAAGAAATGAAGATTGCCGCAGCACACGCCATCGCAATGCTGGCTAGAGAAGATGTTCCAGATGAAGTAACAGATGCATATTCGGGAGAAAGCATGCGCTATGGTGAGGATTATATTATCCCTGCCCCTTTCGATCCGCGCCTTATTTCAGCTGTGTCATCAGCAGTTGCTCGAGCTGCGATGACATCTGGTGTTGCCAAAAAGCCTATTGATGACCTCGAATCATACCGAAGGGACCTGTCAGCCCGTCTAGACCCTACCGCTTCATTTTTGCAAGAAGTCTTTGAACGCATCACGCCTGAAAATAAGCGTGTTGTGTTTACGGAAGGCGAAGAAGAAGTATCTATAAGGGCAGCACTTGCCTTCAGTAATTCAGGTTATGGTCATCCAGTTCTACTGGGCCGTGAGGTGCGCATCAAGCAGATAATTGCTGATATGGGGCTTGACGGGGCAAGTGACCTTGAAATTATCAATGCAAAAATTTCCGACCATAACAAGGATTACATAGTCTTCTTGTATAAAAAGTTGAGTCGCCGTGGTGTTCTTCAACGCGACTGCCAGCGCATGGTAAATCATGATAGAAACGTGTTTGCAGCATGTATGGTAGCAAACGGTCATGCAGATGCGCTTGTGACTGGAATGACACGTTCTTTTCAAGCTAGCTTTGAATATGTCACACAGGTAATTGGACCCAAAAAAGGCAAAGAATTTGTGACTACATCCATGCTTGTCTCCCGTGGTCGAACCGTATTTATGGGCGACACTTCAATACATGAACGGCCATCTGGTGAACAAATAGCTGATATTGCTGAGGTGATTGCTCAAAAGGCTCGCTCAATGGGCCATATTCCAAGAGTGGCTATTCTATCTTTTTCAAATTTTGGTAGCCCAGAAAGCGAAATTACACAAACAGCTAGGGAAGCTGTTGCAGTTCTAGATAGACGCAAGGTGAAATTTGAGTACGAAGGTGAAATGACCGCTGATATTGCACTTGATTACGACTTAATGCAGAGCCGTTATCCCTTTTCGCGCCTGACAGGGGCAGCCAATATTCTTGTAATGCCTGGTCTGCACTCAGCAAACATCTCCTTTAAATTAATGCAGCAGCTTGGTGGCGGGTCTGTCATCGGTCCAATGATTTTAAATGGTGAATATCCCTTCCAAATCATTCCTATGAGCGCATCTGTGAGTGACCTTGTGAACGCAGCCGCGCTAGCAGCTTATGAATCGTTAACACCGCAGGAGTAATTTACTAAAAAAGATGCACTAAACGTGTCTGCAAAAAATTACTAGATAAAGCGCTATTCTTCTAACCTATATACACACAAGACTATTTAAGCTCTTCACTTTCTGAAACGAATCACGATAATAGCGGTGTTTATTTTGGACAATCAGGGCAAAAGACATGTCACTCATAAATGCCGGTTTCCGCTTTCCATTTTGTTTGTCCCTAACAAGCCTATTTTCACTAATTCTTCTTACAGCTTGCCAACCGCTTATTCAGGCACAAACCGGCGCGCAAACAAAAGTTCCTGTCATTTCACCCAGCGAGGATAAAGCCACCAGCCCTGCTGAACAAAACCAGCCCATAGCGCCCTTATCCAACGCCCTCACAGCAGAGGATATTGCAGCTACGCCTTTACACACAGATGCCAGTTCGGGAGAACAGCCTGTCAACAAAGCTGTCACTAGGGAGCCAGGAAAGCCTAATGTTGAAGTAACCCAACCTTTAGAGCCAGAAAAACCATATGTAAAACCCACCTTTAATCCAGCAGATCTTGTTGGGCGTTCTCCTTCTTATGTTGGAGCTCAATTTGGAAAGGCTGATTTCAACAGGACAGAGGGCGTTATACATGTATTGCAATATCGTCAGGCTGATTGTGTGATTGACCTCTTTATCAAAATAGCTGGGACAGCCGGTGCACGTCCCCCTGAAAATGCTAAAATTCTAGGCTGGACCATGCGTGAGCGTACTATAAATAAACCCCTTGACCAAACCTTATGCCAGCAACAATTTTATGATCGAAAATTATAATTCAAGCACCAGTCTGTTCAGCTTATTTTCTGCTTAAATAAACAAAAACGTTCAATAAAGCAGGATGAACAGTCCGGCTTACGGGCCTTGCAGATATAGCGTCCATGTAAAATCAACCAGTGATGTGCTCCTTTTTTATAACGTTCAGGTACACGGCGAAGTAATTCCTTTTCAACAGCATCCGGTGTTTTTCCAGGAGCAAGGCCTGTTCTGTTACTAACTCTGAAAATATGCGTGTCAACAGCAATTGTCGGCTTTCCAAAGGCTTCATTTAAAATTACATTAGCCGTTTTACGCCCTACGCCTGGCAGAGCTTCTAAGGCGTCTCTATCCTGTGGAACAGCCCCACCATGCTGATCAATCAGAATTTCTGACAAGGCCAACACGTTTTTAGCCTTAGTGTTAAACAAGCCAATTGTTTTTATGTGATTGCGGATCTGCTCAAGACCCAACGCAACCATAGCCTCAGGAGTGTCAGCCTCAGCAAATAGCCTCTTGGTTGCTTTGTTGACGCCTACGTCAGTTGCCTGCGCGGATAAAACAACTGCAACGAGCAACGTATAGGAATTTTGAAACGTCAATTCAGTTTTAGGATCAGGATTGTTCTGACTGAGCAAAGCAAACATTAGATTGATATCTGAAAGACGCATCTTGCGCGGCATTTTGAGCTCTTTCCATTTCTTAAACGTATTTTATAAATAGGTAAATGCATAGGTTTATCCATATAAGTCACTAACTTTCAATGAATTCAGAACTGCAATAAAACAAAATGAACCAAAGCAAAGCAAAATTCCACAACACGCCTACAACACAGCGATGGTTTCATGATAAATCACCGGAAAATGGCGAAACAATTATAATTACGCTCTGGCCATACCGCTCTTTATCTCTGCAGCGCTTTCGTATTCTCATAGCTGTACTGGCCAGTCTAATGAGCCTAATAGGACTGGGTTTTTATCTAATTGGGGCATGGCCTGTTGCAGGATTTCTGGGTCTAGAGATCTTTGTTGTCTGGTATGCCTTTAAATGGAACTACAGATCAGGACAGCTTGTGGAAACAGTAGTAATTACGCCACAACAGGTAGATATCATAAGAACAGACTGGAGAGGCCGTTCAAGAACCATTTGCCTGAACGGGGTCTGGATAAAAGCTGAGTTGGACACAAAAGAAAAGAAGAGGTGCCGTCTGTACCTGCGGCATCATGCAAATAAGCTGGAGATCGGGGCATTCATGCCTCCTGCAGAAAAGCCCTCTTTAGCCGTTGCCCTGAATGAGGTCTTTGCGCGTTTGCGATATGATTCAAAAACTGCAAAAATCTGAAGAAAATGCTCAGGAAAGCACATCATCCATACTGTACAGACCGGGGGTCTGTGCAGAGGCAAATGCGGCCGCGTGTAGTGCCCCACGAGCAAAGATAGTCCGGCTTCCTGCCCGATGTGTCAGCTCTATGCGCTCTTGCTGACCAAAAAAAGTAACTGTATGTTCCCCAGCAACATCACCGCCTCGCATCACGGCAAAACCAATATCCCCTTGTCTTCGCTGACCTGTCACCCCGTCACGGCCACTGTGCCGCACCTCATCAAGATTCACATTCCGCCCGTCAGCTGCTGCCCGACCAAGAGCAAGTGCAGTTCCTGATGGCGCATCAATTTTCTGATTGTGATGCGTCTCAGCAATTTCAATGTCCCAGTCTTGCCCCAGTTGACCAGCAACCTGACGCACAATTTGAGCCAAAAGCGTTACACCAACAGAGGTGTTCGCACAATATACAATAGGAGTGTCAGCTGCAGCCCGGGACAGCGCCTTTTCCTGTTCGTTTGTGAAGCCAGTTGTGCCGATGACCATCGCTGTTCCGGTTTTGCGGGCGATTTCAATATGAATCAATGTCGCTTCCGGACGGGTAAAATCAACAATCACTCCTCCTTTTCCGAGGCCAAGCACATCTGCATCAGCGCTCAGGAAGACCCCATCTGTAGTAGAGCCCACAAGCGGATGATCACTATGTTCTGTTAAAGCTGCAATTTCGAATTCAGCCTTTTCGGCAACAAGGTTCCTGATCATCTTCCCCATTCTGCCTTCTGCGCCAGGAAGGGCAATTCTGGTGATTTCTCCTGCCATCTTTTCTGCTCCTTATGTTCGGCGGGTACAGTCTGGGCACCAAACCATTATGAACAGCCACACTGTATCAATCTGCACCCTTAAACGCCAGACAGATGCGAGGAGGCAGACAGGCAAACCCGATCAGGACCACAATTTTTTCACCCGGTTAAGAAAACTGGTGCTCTGAGGACTGGCATCGCCAGCCTGTTCAAATTCAGCCAGTAATTCAGCTTGCTTCTTTGTCAGATTGGTTGGAGTTTCAACCTGAATTTCAACAATTTGGTCCCCTTGCCCCGATCCCCGCAGGGCTGGCATACCTTTCCCGCGCATGCGGAATTTCCGCCCAGTTTGTGTTCCTTTTTCAATCTGCAAACGGGCCATGCGCCCAGCCAATGTTGGTACTTCAATTGAACCGCCAAGAGCAGCTGTGGACATGGGTACAGGTACACGCAAAAATAAGTGAGTACCCTCACGCTCAAAAATCGAATGTGTGTTCACATTCACGAAAATATAAAGATCGCCTGCAGGCGCACCACGTAACCCTGCTTCTCCTTTGCCAGACAAGCGAATCCTTGTCCCAGAATCAACACCTGCAGGAATATTCACAGACAAATTTTCAGACTTTTCAACCCGGCCCTGTCCCCGGCAAGACCGGCAAGGATCGGAAATCGTCTCACCCGCACCCTGACAGGACGGACAGGTCCGCTCAACAGTGAAAAAGCCTTGCTGAGCGCGCACCTTGCCACGTCCACCGCACCCAGAGCAGGTAGCAGGCTGGCTACCTTTTTCCGTACCTCTTCCAGAGCAAAGCTCACAAGTCGCAGAAATATCAGCAACGATGTCCTTGGTACATCCTGAAAACGCTTCGTCTAAGTCAATGTCCAAATCATAGCGCAAATCTGCACCATGACGATTCTGACCACCTCTGGACTGACCGCCAGAAAACTCAGAGAACATTTGTTCAAAAATATCTGAAAAACCGCCACCAAAGCCGCCAAAGCCCGCACCACCTCCACCAGCTGACTGTTCAAAAGCCGCATGACCAAGTTGATCATAAGCGGCTCGCTTCTGGCTATCTTTTAATATTTCGTAAGCTTCACTAGCTTCACGGAAACGCTCCGCTGCCGCGTCATCATCTGGGTTTCGGTCAGGATGATTAGCCATTGCGAGCTTCCGGTAAGCTGACTTAATGGTTCTATCATCCGCGTCCCGGTTGACGCCCAGAACCTCATAGAAATCACGTTTCGACATTAATCGGTTCTGCCCTGCATTTTCAGACTATTAACGAATGTTTGGGTGATTCTTCCGCTATTTTACATCCGGACGAGATTAGGCTTTCTTAGCATCTTTGTCATCATCAACCTCTTCAAACTCGGCATCCACCACATCATCATTATCTTGGTTTGTGTTCGTATCATCAGCTTGCGCACCGGCCATATCCTGTTCACCCTGATAGGCTGCTTCACCCAGTTTCATTAATACGGCTGACAACGATTCAGATTTTTCTGAAATCTGCTGATCATCTTCCCCTTCCAAAACTGTCTTAAGCTCAGCAATTGCAGCTTCCACATCAGCCTTCATTGCCGAGTCAGCTTTATCACCCAAATCATCTAAGGATTTCTGCGCTCCATGCACCAAGGCTTCAGCCTGATTACGGGTCTCAACCTTTTCCCTGCGTTCTTTATCCTGTTCAGCATAAGTTTCGGCATCCTGAACCATCTGTTCAATCTCATTATCATCAAGTCCACCAGATGCTTTAATGCTAATTGCCTGTTCTTTTCCAGTTGCCTTATCTTTGGCGCTGACTTTAACGATGCCATTTGCATCAATGTCAAAGGTTACTTCAATTTGTGGGACTCCACGAGCCGCCGAAGGTATACCCTCTAAATTGAACTGCCCGAGAAGCTTATTATCAGACGCCATTTCACGTTCGCCCTGATAAACAGAAATTGTCACGGCTGATTGATTGTCATCAGCTGTTGAAAAGACTTGACTTTTCTTTGTTGGGATTGTCGTGTTACGTTCAATTAAACGCGTAAACACACCACCAAGCGTTTCAATCCCCAATGATAAGGGTGTCACATCCAGAAGCAGGACATCTTTTACATCACCAGTCAGAACCCCTGCCTGTATTGCCGCCCCGCTTGCTACAACTTCATCAGGATTCACACCCCGATGCGGCTCCTTGCCGAAAAATTTTTCTACGGTTTCGATAATTTTTGGCATTCTTGTCATGCCACCAACCAGAATTACCTCGTCGATTTCGTTAGTTGAGACACCGGCATCCGTTAATGCCTTCTTACATGGCTCAAGAGAACGCTTAACTAGCTGCTCAACAAGCTGTTCTAGCTTTGAACGGCTCATTTTCACATTCAAATGCTTAGGCCCTGTTTGGTCGGCAGTGATGAAAGGTAGATTGACTTCTGTTTGTGTTGTGCTGGACAGCTCAATCTTTGCCTTTTCCGCAGCTTCTTTGAGGCGCTGCAGAGCCATCCTATCAGAGCGTAAATCGATACCTTGTTCAGCCTTGAACTCATCTGCGAGAAAATCGATTACAACCTGGTCAAAATCTTCGCCGCCTAGGAAGGTGTCACCATTTGTTGATTTTACCTCAAATACGCCATCACCTATCTCAAGAATGGACACGTCAAACGTGCCGCCCCCAAGGTCAAACACTGCAATAGTGCCAGTTTCCTTTTTGTCCAATCCATATGCGAGGGCCGCCGCTGTCGGCTCATTAATTATCCGCAATACTTCAAGACCGGCAATCTTACCAGCGTCCTTTGTGGCCTGTCGTTGCGCATCGTTGAAATAAGCCGGTACTGTAATCACAGCTTGATCAACGCCTTCACCTAAAAAGGCCTCAGCATCCTCTTTAAGTTTCCTCAAAATAAAGCTCGACATTTGGGATGGCGAGTATTCTTCGCCATCAACCTCAATCCATGCATCACCATTTTTTGCCGGCTTGACTTCGTAAGGAACCAGGTCAGAAAATTCTTTAATTGCTGGATCATCCGCACGGCGTCCAATTAATCTCTTAACAGCGAAAATTGTCTTCTCCGGATTGGTCACTGCCTGACGCTTAGCAGGCTGCCCAACAAGACGCTCCCCATCGTCCGCGAAGCCGATCATTGATGGAGTAGTACGAGACCCTTCAGCGTTCTCAATAACGCGTGTGTCCTTACCGTCCATGACCGCAACACAAGAATTTGTTGTTCCCAGATCAATCCCTATCACTCTTGCCATTTTCTGATGTCCTTCTTAAGTTCTGGTTCCAGAAATTTTCATTTAGAGCCGCACAAAAACTAATGCACGGTATATATAGGAACTGTTTTCATCGATGCAAGAGGCTGGAAAATCCTAACAATAGCCCTAAAGTTACGAACCAGCATGTCAATCTTCAGCAGATGCTGGAGTTTCAGGCTCTATTGCCTTGGATACACCAACCATAGCTGGACGTATCAACCTATCATGCAGCAGATAGCCTAGCTGTACGACCTGAACAACTGTTCCTGGCTCCAC
>DEBO01000062.1:11195-22423 GCA_002348585.1 Alphaproteobacteria bacterium UBA2954
TGCCGCTCTAGAACAGACGCAACTTCACGACCAGTCATGTCAACACCAATGAAAATGTTTTTTAAAGTTTCGTCCATCTCATCTTTATTTTCAGGGATTAAGGAAATTGCTTTTTCCAAATTGTCTAAGGAAGCAAGCAAGTCGCGAACAAAAGAAAAAGGTCCATATTTTTTTGCTGCTGACACCTCTCGCTCTGTTCGTTTCCTTAAATTCTCATTATCAGCCATCGCCCGAAGAAGCTGGTTTCTTAGCTCCTCTTCTTCAGACTCCAGGCCAGCACCATCATTTGTATCAACTGAGGACTCCAGTGATTCCTCGTTTTCATTAGGGCTGGCCTTAAGTGTGTTGCCGTCTGAAGCGTGACTTCTCTCAGGCTGGTCAGCCTGACTAAAATCATCCTGTGCTGATTCAGACTTCGTTGGCTCAGCTTTATCAGTGCTACTTGTCATATTGACCCTCATTCTTTAACGCCATTTCACTTTTAAAAACAGAATCTGCCTAACAGCAGGTCAACCCTAGATGTACTAATTGATTCGTATTAGCGATCCAAGATGTGGTGACAAAACCCCCAAATGCCAAGTAGAGGTTGGACATTTTTTATGTTTTTTTTTAAACTGGCTCCTGAAGAGGAATTCAGTGAAGACTGTTTTATGAAGCAAAAACCTTTCAATGATAATCTTGTTATGGCGTCAATAGAAAGTCTATATGAGCAAGCCAGTCACACATTTCGTCCAAGTACAGATGTCTTGCGGCGTCACAATCTTAGAGGCGTTCCTATTATCGGAAGCTTGCCTGTGCAAATAGGTCAACAGGATGGAGCAAGTGGGTATGATGATATTGTGCTGACAGGACGTTTGCATGCGACTTTTGCAGATGATAACGGCAACAAAATTGCTGCTGAAACAGTTTCAGATGAAGAGCAGGAGGCCAATCCATTTCTGGAGATTAGACAGGCCGTCATCGCTGCTGGGTACAAAAATCATCAGGAACTTGAGCGGCCAGAACCCTCAGCACAAGAAAACTCAGACCCTGATACAGCTAGCACAAACACGCCCACTTCAGTGCTCCCAAATGAACTAGAGGTTAAATCCACAGAACAAACATTTGCCAAACATCTAGCTAATTTGATCGATTCTGAAATTGAACGACGTATGGCAGTTCGAATGCAAACTAACAAAAAACCGTATAAAGAAAACACATCTGCTAAAAAAACAAGCCCAAAGCAAAGAAAAATAGGAAAAAAATCGAAAAAAATTAAAGAAAAAACCGCCCGCAAGTCCACAGCAAAAAGACCGTCTACCGCAAAACGGAAAAAGCCGAGATGAATATTAAAGTTGCCTGTCCTCATTGTCAGGTCGTTGGTGTAGTTCCTGAGAATTTAAAATATGCCAGTGACTGGCCAGTTGCCTGCCATCACTGCCATCAACATTATTATGTGCCTGTTGTAGCCTCGCCAGCACCCCTATCCCGACAAATCGAGCTGCTTTGTTCAGATTGTGGGCGCAACACTTCTTTCGATAAGAACATCTACAAATCAACTGTTGAGGGCAAATTCCCTCTATTTTGCCCAGATTGCCACGCCCCACTTTCTCGGTTGCAAAACGAAATCATTGAGCTTCATCAGACAGAGGCAGGCTATTTTAACACCAGACAGGCCATTGGGATGCGAAGGGCGCTAGCTTTCCTTTTTTTAGGTTTCTTTATCGTCAGCGTGTCGGTCATGGCAGCACATGAGGGTTTGATCAGCCGGGAATGGCTTGATGCAATTTTTCTGCATATTCCTGACTACGAATTTGTTTCAAACTATTTCACGGCTATGTTGGCACCTAACTGAGGAATCGGGCAATAGCCTTGCTAGTGTAATCTACCATCGGAATTATGCGCGCATAATTCATGTGACGCGGTCCAATAACGCCCACCGCACCAATGATTTTTCTGTCGGCGTTCCGATAAGGCGACAGGACAACTGAACAGCCTGTTTCAGAGAATAAATCATGTTCAGAGCCAATAAATATTTGCAGGCCATCTGCTGAGATGACAGACTGCATCAGTTGAGTCGCATGGCTTCGCATCTCTAGCTTATCAAACAACATGCGGACACGCGCTAAATCATCTACAACTTTGACATCCTGAAGCAAATTGGCCTGCCCATTCAAAATCAATGAGGCCTCATCACTTGATTCCTCGTCAGACCAACTGGCGAGACCCCGCCCGATTAAATCACTAGTTAAAAGGTCAAGTTCTTCCTTGTGCTGCAACCGGTCCTGATCAGCCAATTGGACGATTGATGAAAGAGGTTTTCCCTTGTAATGACCATTCATGTAGTTAGACGCTTCAACAAGACAATGAGGAGGAATACCAGCGGGCATTTCAATCAGCCGGTTTTCAACATGGCCATTTGAGAATACGAGAATCACCAGAATTTTCCTGTCCTGAACGGGCACAAATTCAATATGATTTACAGATAAATCAACGCTCGGAGCCATCACAAGGGCTGCACATTTAGACAAACCGGACAAGGCAAGACTTGCTTTATCTAACGCCTGATTCACAGACAGCCCGTCACCTACAGCCAACGGTTCAATTTTTTCCGAACTGTCTACTGAAAGAGTGTTTCTCAATTCCATCAACCCATCAACAAACAGACGCAAACCAGCATGTGTAGGTAGCCTGCCTGATGATGTATGAGGTGAAAATAACAATCCCGCACCTTCAAGCTCTGCCATAATGGTCCGAACAGATGCCGATGATAATCCAATTTCTGGATGAGATGAAATCACACCTGATCCGACAGGCGTTCCTGTCTCAAGGTAGTTATTGACAATGATATTGAAAATCTCCTGACTTCGCTTGGTTATTTCCAAAACAGGAAGTGAGGTCATGGGGATACCCTATTTTCTGCAGCTATGGTATGACATTTAAAACTTAACATAACTGTGTTTTGTTCTGCTGCAAAATTTTTCTGCAGACAGCACGTAGTAAAGGCAGCAACATGAAATGACTTCTCTCCGTCCTTCTGGCCGTACAGCAGATCAAATGCGGGCAGTCAGTATTGAGCCCCATTTTTCACCTTATGCGGAAGGATCATGTCTGATCAGGTTTGGCCAAACGCATGTGATTTGCACAGCATCTGTTGACGAACGCGTGCCCTCTTTTCTACGGGGAACCAAGCAAGGCTGGGTAACAGCTGAATATGGTATGCTTCCACGGGCGACACATTCACGCGTGGAACGCGAAGCTGCGAGAGGCAAACAGTCTGGCCGAACACAGGAAATTCAGCGTCTGATCGGAAGATCTTTGAGGGCTGTCACAGATCTAAGCGCTCTTGGTGAACGCCAGATTAAAATTGACTGTGATGTTATTCAGGCTGATGGCGGCACCCGAACGGCTTCGATCACAGGTGCCTGGATAGCGTTGTCATTTGCCTGTGAGTTGCTGCTCCAAAAAGGGGCGGTTTCCAGCTTTCTGCTGCGCGATCAAGTTGCCGCCGTGTCCTGCGGGATAACAGAAGCAGGCCCTGTTCTAGATTTGGATTATGATGAAGACAGCAGCGCCCATACAGATGCGAATTTCGTTTTGACAGCAACCGGTGGAATTGTTGAAATTCAGGGAACAGCTGAACATAAACCTTTCACACCAGAACAGTTCAGCCAAATGCTCAGTCTTGCCCAAAACGGCTGCGCTGCATTATTTTCGTTACAGCTGAGCAAATCACGCCAGTTGCGACAAGCCTGAGCGGCTAAACTGAATATTTTATTAGCAGGACTGTATTTTAAGATGAGCCGAGTTTTGAATCATAGGGATAGACTTGTGATTGCCAGTCACAATCAGGGCAAAGTCGTTGAAATTGCCGATTTGTTGCGCCCGCTAGAGATTGATATTGTTGGAGCGCGCGAATTGGGGCTAGATGAGCCAGAGGAAACCGGCCAGACTTTTATTGAAAATGCTGTCTTAAAGGCAGAGCTTGCTGCGAAAGCAGCACAATTGCCCGCATTAGCAGATGATTCAGGTCTTGTCGTAAATGCTCTTGGCGGCGCCCCGGGGATCTATTCCGCTCGCTGGGCAGGTCCTGAAAAGGATTTTGACCAAGCTATGCGCCGAGTGAGTGAAGCACTGCTTCTTGGGAGCAATACAGATAGAAGCTGTTCATTTGTTTGTGCATTGGCACTTGCCTGGCCTGATGGTCACACAGAAAGTTTTGAAGGACGGGTCAATGGCAGCGTCACCTGGCCAGCCAGAGGTAAAAATGGCTTTGGATATGATGCGATTTTCACGCCACTTGGCCGCCAGCAGACATTTGGTGAAATGAACCCATCAGATAAACATGCGATGAGCCATCGTGCGGATGCGTTTGCCCAACTCCTTAGCGCATGCCTACAAAGCTGAATTTGAAAAATTATCCGCTCAGTCTCTATGTGCATTGGCCATTTTGTCTGGCGAAATGCCCTTATTGCGACTTCAATTCTCATGTGGTAGCGACAGTTGATACCGACGCTTGGAAATGGGCGCTCCTAGCAGAACTAGACTTCAGGGCAAGACAAGCTGCAGAGGAATTTTCAGTCGATCACAGAAACATCGAATTGAAAAGTCTTTTTTTTGGGGGTGGGACACCCTCATTAATGCCCCCACAGATTACAGCTGACATCATAGATTGTGCAGCAGGCCTATTCAAAATAGCAGATAATATCGAAATTACGGCAGAAATGAATCCAACTTCTGTTGAAACAGAAAAATTAAGCGCCTTTGCGCATGCCGGCATAAACCGTGTGTCTGTTGGGATACAGTCACTTGATGCAACCGGGCTAAAATTTCTGGGTAGAGAACATGATACAAAAGAGGCTCTGTCTGCTATTGCTGCTGCCAAAAAACATTTTCCTTCTGTATCTGCTGACCTGATTTATGGCTTACCAGGACAGACAACTGCCAATTGGACGGAACAGCTAAACAGTCTTCTAAACTTTGAGTTGGGGCATATATCCTGCTATCAGCTAACCATTGAAAAAGGGACCATATTTCATACCCGAGCCAGGCAAGGCGACGTTTTGACCGCAGATAATGATGCCATTGCCCATTTATATGTGGTGACAGAAGAAGTGTTGGGAAAAGCTGGCCTTCATGCTTATGAGGTTTCAAATTATGCTAAACTTGGGCAGGCTTCTGAGCATAATGTGAATTATTGGAAAGCGGGTGACTGGCTGGCAATCGGACCAGGTGCGCATGGACGAATGACAACAGTTAACGGACGCTTTCATATGGCAAATAGAAAAAGCCCTGATGGCTGGCTTTCGGATGTTACCAAAAAGGGTCATGGCTGTGAGACACAAATTATAGAGACCATGTATCAGAGCTTTGAAGAATATTGGATGATGGGCCTGCGCTTATGTGAAGGCAGGCCTATGACTCCGCCGCCAGCATTTGGTGGTACAGATTTTGTCCTACATCAGGACTGGCTGAATATTTTTGTCAAAGAAGGGTGGCTGGATATAACCAACGGTACTGTGCGAACAACTCTGCAAGGGCGGTTGCGGCTAAACACTATCCTGTCCCGACTGTTGGATGTGCCAGAAAATGAGCTTAGGGCTGAAAAGAGCTGATTTTATTATTGCTGATCTGAAACAGCTCATATTCACGTTGGTTACGTCCATCAGGCAATAAATTGAACTGACCACTAAATCCTTGAAAGCCTTGCTTGCGAATCAAGCTAGCACGCCAATCTATATCTTTAAGCCGCATTTTTGTTGAGGCTGATTTGGTTGCTTTTTGAGACATCTCCTGTTTGGTCAGAGCAATTAACGCAAATGCGTCAAAACCAAGGCGCACAAGAGTATTTGAGGACTTATTGAACACAGACTGCCAATGCTTTTCAAACCCTCCTGACGGCGGCAGACTTGCTTGGGTGATGATGCTGCCTTGCAAGGACGGTTCACTAACAAGATCCGCCCTAGTCCATAAATCCGTTCCTAGATAGGTCACTCTTTCAGGATCAAGATCATAAAAAGCCAATACAGGGGCTGTGCGTAATATAAAATCAGGCTGCCCCGCTAAAATCAGAACATCATATGCTGGTTCAGGCAAAGGGTCCCCATCTGTTTCTGGCTTCTTGTAACGGCTAAAAATTTTTATAGATTCTTTTAAACTGTCATCATCAGCCAAAACAGCTGGAGTGAGCACCGTAGTCTGCGCAGGCTGCAAACCAAACTGGGAAAGTCGTTTAACAGCATGTCCAAGAATTTGTCTTCCAAAAGGATCTTCTGATGCCAGTATAGCAATTCTTGTCTTGTTCTTACCAACAGCAAAACCCAATAAATGGTCAATCTGTTGTTCTGGCAGATAGCCTAACACCCAGTTCCCTGGTGAGGCTGACTGGACATTATTTGAAAGTGCAAGAACCGGAATAGACGAAGCAGCTAATATTGGACGTACTTTTTGAACAGCTGATGTGAACAAAGGACCAACAACAATATCCACATCCGAGGCAACAGCTTGACGCGCAGACTGTTCTGCCTGTAGACCACCTTTTGTATCAAAAAAAACAATATCAATTTCTGGATCCTGTATCTGAAACAAAGCCATTTCAGCACCGCCAGCTATATCTCTGCCCAGAGTTTCGAAGTTACCTGAGAAGGGTAATAAAAACCCAATTCGCAACTTAGTAAAAGCCTTTTGAGGCAAGCTGAAAGATTGAGCTGGCAACAAATCTCTTGGTTGTTTTGTCTTTAACAGGCCAAGTGCCGCATTCAATGCCTCTTCAGCAAGGCGGCTGCGCTCATTGTCAACAGGCAAAGAGACAGCAGGCCTGTTGACAACCAAAGCAACTTCATCAATTTGATTGATTTGCTCTTCTTCAACTTGATCGATAAGATTCCCGACAATATCAGACACATCTGCCTGTCTAAGTTGGGAGACGGAACCATCCTGCAAAGGTGCTCTCTCAGCTGTCGTCTCAACAGACGGCGTGGATGGCTGACAGGAAGTCAACGCTATTAAGCAAACCACACCCACCACAAAGTCGTAGATTTTCGTTTTTCTATTGCTTTTGAACATAAACAAAAAATATTCTGTTGACAGTTGAACTTTCATTTTCGTCTATACTGCCGCTATGTCACAATTGTGGCAAAGAGAAATTAAAAACAATTAAAGAAGCATTTTTTCAGAGCCCTGCGACAAAGTGAAAACCAATGCTGATAATTATATCAACACCAATAGGTAATTTAGGAGATATCACACAGCGCGCAGCATACATGCTTGCGCAGGCAGATATTATCGCTTGTGAGGATACGCGCCAAACGCGCAAGCTGCTCAGTCTACTGAGCATTTCATCTTCAGCAGAATTATGGGCCTATCATGATCACAATGGTGCCAAGGTGCGACCAAAGCTGATTAATGTAATGAAAGCAGGCCAACAAGTTGCCTTAGCCAGTGATGCAGGAACTCCCTTGATTTCAGACCCAGGCTATAAGCTAGTCACAGCATGCCTAGAAAACGACATCCCTGTAACAGCTGCGCCAGGTCCGACAGCCCCTATCGTAGCCCTTACCCTTTCTGGGCTGCCTAGTGATAGATTTTCATTTCAGGGTTTTGTTCCTCAAAAGAAAAAAGCAGCCAGAGATGCACTGGAGGAAAGTCACCTTTTAACAATGACGCAGATTTGGTTCGAAACCCCAAAAAGGCTTGCCGCAACCCTCAAAATGATGGCTGGAATCTATGGCAATAGATATTGTGTTATTGCGCGTGAGCTTACAAAGCTGCACGAGACACTTTATCGGGGCATGCTAGATGATCTAGCTAAACAGTTTGAGGGTGCCCCTATTTTAAAAGGTGAGCTGGTATTAATAGTGGACGGTGCAGATAAAAATTCTTCTCAAGTCAGTATTGAAAAAATAAGCGAACTGCTTCGCGCTCGCATGCACAAGATGAGCTTGCGAGATGCAGTAGGGGAAGTAGAAGATTTGTCCGGGCTGTCCCGCAAACAGATATATCAGATCGCCTTGTCAATAAGTAAAAGCGGTGCATAGAGCCTGTGTATATCCAAAATATAAAATGAAAGGTAAAGTCTGAATTGCACTATGATACTAATTGTTATGTCCACATAAGCCCAATAAATATAGACGCTGCGTAAATAGAGATTGGACAGAATTTGAGTGCCTCATCTCTTTGAACCCTATTATGAAAAACTATGACTAGATGCGCTGGCGTTATAAAAAACCTTTCGGTGAAATTGAACTCTTAATGAAGAAACAAAAAGGATCTGGTTTCATAAATTCATTTTTGCCTGCATAAAAAGCACCCGACAGAATGGCGCCTGTTTGAGAACTCCATTTTAAGCCCAGACGGCAGGCCAAAAACTAGCATATTCCCCAGTTTTTCCCTTAAGCACTATGCAAATCAAATTAGCAATCAGTCTTTGGATAAGGTTGTTTATATTTCACCAAATATGTGATCTAACAGAGAAATTCATAGCCAAGATGTAGTTTCAAGACTGCTTGGACCTTGGCAACTTCACAGAGTTGCTGTAAATAATTAGGGATTATATTCTGCAACGCAAACTAGATGAGCATGGCCAGATAACTACGGCTAATGCCATCCTCAGAAAGACCTAACACTTATGTTTCAACAGTTTTTGATCCCCGGCTTCATGCTACTTTTGTCATCATTTGCCCTGACAAGCTGTATTGAAACTGCGGTCGGTCTCGGCACCGCCGCTGTGGCAGCTTCGACTACGGAAAAAGGATTTTCAACGTCTGTTTCAGATACGGTGATTAAAGCCAAACTGACAGATAAATTCATTCAGAACGATGCTTCTCTTGTTACAGGAGTTGAGAGCTCGGTGAGCAATGGTGCTGTGTTAATGACAGGGAAGTTGGACACCCAAGATCAAAAAATTCTAGCGACGCGTCTAGCATGGGAAATCAAGGGCGTAAAAGAAGTGATAAATGAGATCCAAATTATCAGCGATAACTCTATAAAAACTACAGCAAAAGATCTGGCTGCCAGTGCGCAATTGCGTGCTGCTCTTATTGGTGATCAGGAAATCTCTTCATTAAATTATTCAATTGATGTTATTAACGGCATTGTCTATCTGTCTGGTGTTGCGGCAAATGAAAAAGAGCGTGAGCGTGTAATAGCGCATGCTCAAGCGCTGCGTTTTGCTAAAAAGGTGATCAACTACATCATTCTGTCAACTGACAAACGAGACTGAAATCAAATGTCTTTACATGTGGCCATTCAGATGGATCCGATCGAAAAACTGGATATCATAGGTGATACAAGTTTTGCGCTCGGGCTGGAAGCCCAAGCAAGAGGGCATAATTTATGGTATTACACTCCTGATCTGCTGAGCTATGAGGAAGGGCAAATATCTGCTTATGGACAAGCCCTAACATTATTTGATAATTCTGATGAGTTCTTTGTGACAGGGGCGCTGGAAAAGCGGCAGTTACTTGATATGGATGTGGTTTTGATGCGTCAAGATCCCCCCTTTGACATGTCGTATATCACCGCAACTCATCTGTTGGAAATGTTGCCCGCAAAAACCTTAGTGGTAAATAATCCAGCCGAAGTGCGAAATGCACCAGAAAAACTTCTTGTAACCCGATTTGCCGACCTGATGCCACCCACTGTGATCAGCCGTGATTTGAATGTAATTCGCGCATTCAGAACAAAATACAAGGACATTATTATAAAACCTCTTTATGGGAATGGTGGTGCAGGAGTTTTTCGGCTTCAGCCTGACGATCAGAATTTAAATGCCTTGCTTGAAATGTTTTTCTCACAAAACCGCGAACCTATAGTGGCACAGGCTTTTCTTCCAGAGGTCAGAAAAGGAGATAAAAGAATAATTTTGGTAGATGGCCAGCCTGCGGGAGCTATCAACCGTATCCCACAAGATGGTGAAGCACGGTCAAACTTGCATGTTGGGGGTACTGCATGTCATGTTGAACTTTCTGAACGTGATTACCAAATCTGTGAGCGAATTGGTCCTGAATTGAGACAGAGGGGATTACTTTTTGTGGGTATCGATATTATTGGCGATTTTCTGACAGAAATAAATGTCACATCGCCAACAGGCATAAGGGAAATACATCGTTTCACAGGCATGAATTGTGCGACCCAACTTTGGGAAGTCGTTGAAGAAAATCTTGCCAATCATTATACAAATAGCTCAGTGAAGCCAGATAGGAAGCATAATAACTGACCAGCCACCGCTAAATCAGCTACAATTATAAGGATCCTTATTATTATTATGTTAAAACCACAGGCGAAAAAGCTGTATTTGTCCATCGCCAAAAAAAGCCTGCCACTCCACCTTTAAAGCAATGTCTTCATTAGGTTCAGATAAATTAATTTGACATGGGATTATGTTGCAGAATCAGCTAGAGCGTGGGCACATCGGTCCAAGGGGCTCACCGCCAAGAATATGCATGTGCAGATGGGAGACCTCCTGATGACCGTTCTTTCCTGTATTGGCAATCAGGCGAAATCCTGATTTTGCGACGCCTGCCTGGCGGGCCACACGACCAAGCGCCGCTACAAATGCAGCCTGTTCTTCTGTTGGGGCATGTGCTGCAAAGTCAGCCATGTCCACATAGGAACCTTTTGGTATCACAAGAATATGTACAGGGGCTTGTGGTTGAATATCTGAAAAACTGAGTGTGTGTGGGCATTCATCGACTTTATTACAGGGGATTTCACCGCGCAGAATGCGAGCAAATATATTTTGATCATCATAGACAGGTCGGCTCATAATTATCTCCTTAAGACTGGAAAGTTTCTGTTTATTAAGGCTGGCGGCTTTGTTTTTCAACAAGCCCAGAGGTGGCTTGTCTACGATCAAGCTCCTGCCAAACATCCTGTGGATCAATGTCAGCTACCGCCCATACCACAAGGAGATGATATAACAAATCAGCTGATTCAGCGGTTAAATTGACCTTATTATGATTCAATGCTTCTATTAGGACTTCTGTTGCTTCTTCACATAACTTACGAGCTGGCTTTGCAGGTGCATTTGCAAACAGCTGTGCCGTATAACTGTCTTCAGGTGACACATCTTTGCGGCTTGCAATAACGTCATAAAGCCTATCAAGGCTATGTTTGAGATCAACTTTGTTACTCTGATCTGCCATCTGTCTTTTCACCTCTCAGCCTTTATCAAAATTCAGTCGGCGCACAGGTACGCCAGCTTCCTCCATTGCTAATTTTGCATCATCAATTGTAAATTGTCCAAAATG
>DEBO01000062.1:22828-24280 GCA_002348585.1 Alphaproteobacteria bacterium UBA2954
CCGGCTCCACCCGATGCGATCACAGGTATATTAACTGCATCACTGACCGCTCGAGTGAGTGGAAGATCAAAACCATCCTGAGTGCCATCACCGCGCATTGAAGTCAGCAAAATTTCACCAGCACCCAAGTTGGCAACTTGTTTTGCCCAAATAACCGCGTCGATCCCAGTAGGCTGCCGCCCACCATGAGTAGTAACTTCAAACATACCAGTCTCATTTAACCGCGCATCAATTGCTAGAACAACGCATTGACTACCAAATTTGTCTGCAGCACGCGAAATCAGGCTGGGGTCTTTAACAGCCGCAGAATTAATAGAGACTTTATCAGCGCCACATAGAAGCAATTTGCGAAAATCACTGACTTTACGCACACCTCCTCCAACAGTAAGCGGCATGAAACATTGTTCTGCTGTCCGGGAAATCACCTCATAAATTGTCTCACGACCCTCGTGGGTTGCTGTAATATCCAAAAAGCATAACTCGTCAGCACCAGAGGAATCATAAATACGTGCTTGTTCAACGGGATCACCTGCATCAACTAAATTAACAAAATTGACGCCTTTGACTACACGACCTTCATGCACATCAAGACAAGGTATGACGCGCGCGCTTAACATAACTCTCCTTTGGCCACTGCAAGGGCCTGTTTCAGATCAATTCGCCCATCATAAAGGGCCCGCCCTGTGATTACCCCCTCAATACCTTTATGCGATAGTGCTGCGCAGGCAGCGATATCTTCAAGCCCGCGCACACCTCCAGACGCAATAACGGGGATAGACACAGCAGATGCCAGATCTGACGTGGCTGGTACATTCACACCAGTCAATGCGCCATCGCGCGTAATATCTGTAAAAATAACTGCTGCCACGCCACAATCTTCAAACCGGCGAACAAGATCAACCGTCTTAACCTGACTTGTTTCAAGCCAACCTTCTGCCGCAACCATTCCCTCACGTTCGTCTGCACCAACCACAATCTGCCCTGGAAAAGACGATGCCGCTTCTTTCAACAGCTCAGGGTCTTTCAAGGCAGCTGTACCTAGAATGACACGACTAATTCCTATAGACAGTAATGTCTCGATGTTCTTCATTGTTCGGATGCCACCTCCCAACTGCACCTTCACACCAGTTTCTAGGATATCTTTCACAGCGACATTATTTCGGCTGTCACCAGCCACAGCGCCGTCAAGGTCTACAACATGGATCCATTTACACCCCGAATCAGCAAATTTTTTGGCTTGTTCGCCTGGATCTGAAGCATAAACTGTAAGCTTATCAAAATCACCTTGAAACAGGCGCACAGCCTTTCCTTCTTTCAAATCGATGGCTGGATAAAGTGTGATCATAAGATAAAAATGCTTTCTGTTAAGAAAACAGACGTTATCGCGTCTGCAAAAGTTTACTGAAGTACAGGCCAGGAATGAATTCATCACCAACATAAGCATAAAACGGA
>DEBO01000079.1:0-205 GCA_002348585.1 Alphaproteobacteria bacterium UBA2954
ACAAGGCAAATTTCATTCTGACTCTTTATGAAAAGCGGGTGGATGAAGCTGATCTTCCTTACTTTTTAGGATTGATGGAACATCTTTCTAAAACCGGACTGCAATGTCCTGTTCCGATAAAAGACAACACAGGAAAAGTTCTGCAAAGCTGTGCTGGGCGTGTGGCAGCAATTGTGAGCTTTCTGGACGGCACATCACAAAAATT
>DEBO01000079.1:549-8660 GCA_002348585.1 Alphaproteobacteria bacterium UBA2954
CCAAACGTTGAAAAGTGCGCAGAATTAGGGCGTTCATTAGCAAAATTTCACTTGCAATCGTCCTCATTTGCGCTGAAACGTAATAACAGCCTTGGTCCAGATAGCTGGCTGCCCTTACTGCATTCTGTTAATAGTGAGTTGGCAGACATGCCTGAAAATTTAAAAGAGCGGGCAGAAAACATTATTCATCAACTGACAGACTCATGGCCCGCACAATTACCAGCAGGCCATATTCATGCTGATCTGTTTCCGAATAATGCGTTATTCGTCGGTAATAAATTAACCGGAATTATTGATTTCTATTTTGCCTGTAATGACCTTTACAGTTACGACTTGGGTGTGTGCCTAAATAGCTGGTGCTTTGATAAAGATGGCAGTTTCAATATTTCAAAATCAGCACATCTTTTGAGATCCTATCAAACCATCAGGCCACTAACAGAGGATGAAAAGCAAAACTTACATATTTTATGTTCAGGTGCTGCAATGCGGTTTTTTCTGACTCGGCTTTATGACTGGATTAATACCCCATCAGATGCAATGGTCAAACCACTTGACCCGCTTGAATTCTGGGCAAGGCTGAGATTTCACCAAAAGGTGACCGGCCCAGGGGATTATGGACTATGGTCGTAACCAACCAACAGCAAAAAAAAATTGTCCATCTTTACACAGATGGTGCCTGTCTAGGCAATCCAGGGCCAGGCGGCTGGGGCGTAGTGTTAAGCTGGGAGGGACAAATGAAGGAGTTATCAGGGGGGCAGATGGACACAACAAATAATCAGATGGAGCTAACCGCTGTCATTAGAGGATTGGAAGCGTTGAAGCGTCCTGTGAGCCTTCACATTGTAACTGACAGTAAGTATGTGATGCAGGGCATAACGCAGTGGATGACGGGCTGGAAGCGCAATGGATGGCGCACTGCTGCTAAAAAACCAGTAGCCAACCGTGAATTATGGGAAAAGCTAGACAGTCTTTTGAATATTCATGCCGTAACTTGGGATTGGGTAAAGGGACATTCAGGCCACCCGCAGAATGAAATGTGCGACAGGCTGGCCAGCGAGCAGGCTGCCTTATTTAAAAACAGACTGGAACTTTGACAAGCTTAAATAGTTCCTTTGGGTCGGCAGTCTAAAGATGGTCCAGAATGTTTTCCACACTGGATACATCAAACGCACCAATTTCTTCCATAAAGACATTATTGATCACGCCATCACGAATGATGAAAGCACAGCGGGCAGCCCTTATGCCCATGACAGAGCCCATATCTCGGTCGATGCCGAGTGCCTTTGAAAAATCACACCTAGGATCCGCAAACAAATCAATTTTTCCAACAGCATTCTGCGCTTCAGCCCAGGCCAACATAGCATGCGCATCATTCACAGCCAGACAGGCCACCGCATCTACGCCTTTAGCCTTCAGCTTATCAAATTTTTCAACAAATCCTGGCATATGTTTTGCTGAACAGGTAGGTGTAAAGGCCCCAGGCACACAAAACAAAACCACTTTGCGTCCTGCACAATATTTAGCGGTATTTATGGTATCAAGGCCCTCTTTAGTCTTTGTGTGAATGTCAACAGATGGGACAGTCGTACCTGCAGTTATTGTCATTTTTTTCCTTTTCGAACTTCAAAGCTTGCGCATTAACCTTCTTGTTATCAATGTCATTTAAACTCAAATTAACGCAATCGGGCTTCCAATACGTTTATAATCTTTTCAGCCACCAATATTTCAGAAAATATCACAGGCTCCGCCATATCCGGCAAATACAAGCTGTTAAAAGGAATGCCAAACCTATGATATTTCAACAGATAGTCAGCAATCATGTCATTTGGCCTTGTCCAGTCCGCACGCAGCAGCGTAACATCAGCTTTGGTAAAAGATTGAAGAACAGGTTTCCGTTCTAAAACCAGCTGCTTATTGACCTGACAGGTTACACACCAATCTGCAGTTATATCAACAAACACAGCCTGCTTTTGATTTCGCAGCTCAGCCAATAGCTCAAGCGAGAAGGGTTGCCAAACGCCATCTTCAACTGTGACTTCGTTCTGTCTATCTACTGGCATAGCTGGAATGCCAATCCAGCCAGCGAGAACTACAAATATCACAGCTATGCCAACAAACCCTGGCCAGACAAATCTGCTAGGTCCAAAAGCAGATACCAACCAGATAAAAATTAATCCAGCTGCAATTCCCCCTGCAAATAGGACTGAACTTGCCAACGAAATAAGCCACAAAAGCCAGAGGATTGTAAACAAAAGACCAGATGCCAGAACAAACCGCACATAATTCAGCCATACCCCTGGCTTTGGCAGCATCAAAACCAAATGCGGCGCGATTGCCAACATAAGCCAGGGCAGCGCCAACCCAACACCCATAGTCATTAAAATTAGAGTTAGGACAGCATAATCTGCAGATAACGCAAAGCTTACTGCTGTGCCCACCAGAGGCGCTGAACAAGGAGTAGCCAGCAGTGTCGCTACAAACCCTGACAGAAAGTCAGACGAAAACTGGCTACCTTGTGTGCCGATGCTTAATTGTGGTGTGGGCAGGTGAATTTTATTTAACAAAATTAGTGTGAAGATACCGAGGAATAGTGCCATAGCGGTCAGAAAATAAAGATTTTGGAACTGTATCCCCCAGCCTATCCGTGCCCCTGTCAGCTTTAGTAACACCAGTCCACCTGTTAGCAAAGCAAAGCTGGACAGGATACCAACTGCCCCTGTTAGCAGTCTGAGCCTTATAATTTGTGGTTGACTGGTTCTCATAGAAATAATTGATGTCAATTTCAAAGATAAAACAGGCAAGACACAAGGCATGACATTTAAAATCACCCCACCTCCTAAAGCTAAAAGCAGAATCAGAGCCAATGCGGGAATTTTAGCAGTATGTTTGGATACTGGTTCAATTGTGATCGTCTGTTCCCCAAATAGATTATCTGACTGCACAGTTAAACGCATAGTCTGCTGCTCAAGGCTAACGTCCTTTACCGCTCCAGAAACACCAATTTTATAGAGGCCATCTTTTATGAGTACTGGCTGGGCAAAGCTGAGACCCTTTTGTTCTGTTTCAATAAAAATATCATCAATTGAGACGTCTATATTCCCGAACTGCACATAAAGGCTATTAAGCTGTTGATTATAGTTTGCTGACTTTATAGAAATACCCAAATCAGATGTTTCACGCGGTACCAGAGCAGCTGCTCGTGCAATTTCCCTTGCATAATCTGACGGGTAAACAGCGCCAGCAGGAAGACTGACAGCAAGTGGACCATTAAAGGGCACACAGATATCAGAACAGATCAGGGCATTCAGATCCGCCTGCAAATCTAATGGCTGACCAGGTGAATGACCAGTCACCCGGACAGGAAATATAACCTTGTTACCATAGCCATATGTATCAAGACCAAATAAAGAAAAACGCTCTGGCAAGGGGTAAGCTATCGTTAGTTTCAGGTTTGAAGAAGCAGCCTCTTGGATGCTGAGCTGTGTCGGCAAACCTGCATCACCAGGACTGCGCCAATAGATCTTCCAGCCAGGCTGCAGGGTTACCTGAAGGCCAAGTTGTATCTCACTCAAATTACCTGTTGCTTCAACAGCGGACAAAAGCTCTGCTCGGGCGAATTCTGTTTCAACACTATCTTTCGCCTGGGCAGGCAGCACCAAAATACTAGCCAGCAGTGACATTATGAGAAACAGCTTTACCATCCAGCAGAGCATACACCTGGGTCGCGAGGCAGACGCAGCTTGAAAATATGAGTGGGATATATTCATAATGCGTGAGTTCTTACAATATTTTATCGTTAAGGCATATAGCCTTCCACAAAGATTCAAGTTTTATCTCAAAAAAGGAACGAAATGACGGCAATGTTTGGCAACAAGCCGAAACAGAGTTAGACTAAAAGTGAAACAATTCAACCGGTCTTATGAAACACGACAACTCATCCATATATTCACCAACAAGCGACAGCCTTGCTGGCCATCTGCTGGTCGCAACACCACAGATGACAGACCCGCGATTCAAACGTGCTGTAATTTTTATCTGCCAACATGACACTAAAGCGGCTATGGGCCTTGTTATTAACAAGCCAAATACCGACTTGTCATTCAAAAAATTAGCTAAACATCTGAACCTAGACCTGTCTTGCCTTGATTCTGAGGAACCTGTCTATACAGGCGGGCCCGTTGAACCACAAAGGGGATATATTCTACACACTGATGATCAAATATTGCCTGAAACAATCCCCATTGCAAACGGTATTTGTCTGTCTTTACATGTGGATATGGTCTCAGAAATCAGCCGCGGACTTGGACCATCCTTTGCCAAGGTCATGCTGGGTTACGCTGGCTGGTCTGCTGGCCAACTGGAACATGAGATGCGTGAAAATATGTGGGTTCACCTGCCGGCGACTGCAGACATTCTCTTTCAAACCAACATAGATGATCTATGGGATAAAAGCTTTGCTCGAATTGGTCTGAACCCAGCCACTCTGTCATCAACAGCTGGAACAGCCTGACTCCCTTTACGATTTAAACAAATTTGATAAGTCAGTTACATTCATGACTGCACTTACCGGACCAACAGCAGCCATCGCCGGACGGCCTGCAATTATTTGTGCTGTTAATATACTCAGGCTGTCTATCGAGACGGCCTCAATGGAACGGATAAGTTGGTCTTTGTTCTGTGCCTTACCAAAAAGCGCAATATGGCGGCCAAGGCTGTCCAAAGTCGCAGACACAGAATCAAGGCGCATCAAAACAGAGGCTTTCAGTTGTTGCTTTGAACGCAGCAATTCATCGGCCTGTATATTGGACAAGCAATCGTTTAATTCGGCTGCACAGACCTTTAGCATTTCATTTGCAGTTTTTTCAGATGTGCCGGCATAAACGCCAAACACACCTGTATCAGACATCATTTGTGCAAATGCAAAAATTGAATAGCATAAGCCTCTGTCTTCCCTGACCTTCTGAAACAGCCGTGAAGACATACCACCGCCGTAAAGATTGGCAAGAACCAGCATATCGTAGCGCTGCGCAGTGGTGATGCTAGGTGCCGAAAAACCAAAAACTGTGTGCGTTTGTTCAAGATCCCTGTGAGCCCGGCTGTCTCCTGCTTGCCAGGCCGGCATGCTACGGTCAGGCACTGCGGATATCGACAAACCAGAAAAGCGTTCACCAACCAGCACTTTAAATTCCTCATGCTTTACCAGGCCAGCGGCACAGACAATCATCTGGTTGCTTCCATAAAACCTATCCATAAAACCCATTAGTTCCTGTTGGCCAAAGGAAGATACCGTTTGTTGTGTACCTAGAATAGACTGGCCAAGCGTATGGCCACTAAAACAAGCCTTGTTAAATAATTCGAAAACCAGATCATCAGGTGAATCAAGAGATTGTCCAATTTCCTGAATAATCACTCCCCGTTCCCGTTCTATTTCATGTTTTGGTAATGTTGAGGCCGTTAGAATGTCACTCAGAATTTCAACGCCAAGGTCAAGATGTTCGGGAAGAAGATTGATGTAATAAGCGGTTTCCTCACGGCTGGTATGCGCGTTCATAAAGCCGCCTACATCTTCCACCTCACGGGCAATATGTGCAGCATCACGGTTTCGTGTACCTTTGAAAGCCATGTGTTCAAGAAAATGGGCAACGCCGTTCAGTCCCTCAGATTCATCACGCGCCCCTGCTTTAATCCAGACACCCACAGCCACAGAATGCGCATCAGGCATATATGTTGAAGCAACCGTCAACCCATTTTCCAGCCGAGAGATGTTCGTCTGCATGCCGTTATCGTCTTTCTGCGCGCAGCAGGGCCTGCACAGCTTCCATGTCATTTTCTGCTGTCAGCATCACATCATCGCGCTGCATCAGGTTAGCCAGATGTTCTGGTAGCTCTGGGTAAATGCCGCAAGATGACTGAACAGCATCTGGGAATTTTGCCGGATGCGCACAAGCCAGTGATATAATGGGTGTATCTCGGCTAACCAAACCAGAGGCCCTGGCCTGACGCGCACCTGCTAGACCAACTGCGCTATGTGGGTCAATAACCATTCCGGTCTGCTGATAAGTTGACCTGATTTCCACCTTTGTTCCATCATCATCAAGACAAAATCCAGAAAACAAAGACAAGGCTGCCTGTAATACATTTTCAGCCACGTCAAAACTGCCTGACTTGGCAAATCTTTTCATCAGTCTGGCCACTTCTACGCCATCTCTATCTAACAATTCAAACAGAAGCCGTTCAAAATTTGAAGAAACCTGAATATCCATTGAGGGGCTCAGAGAGGGATCTACTGACCGTCTTTGCATTGTCCCAGTGACAAAGAACCTTGTCAGAATGTCATTGCGGTTTGAAGCAACGATAAACTTTTCAACAGGCAAGCCCATCTTTGCGGCAACCCAGCCCGCGAATACATTGCCAAAATTGCCTGTTGGCACACAAAAGGCAACCGTCTGTTCTGGCGCTCCTACCTTCAAAGCTGATGCAAAATAATAGACAATCTGTGGCATCAGCCTCGCCCAGTTAATTGAATTCACTGCTGAGAGTTTCATTTCATCGCGGAAAGCCACATCATTAAAACACGCCTTAACCATATCCTGACAATCATCAAAATCACCAGAGACAGCAACCGCATGAGCGCCTTTGGCTGAGATACTAGTCATCTGCTTCTGCTGCACAGGAGACACGCGCCCTTCGGGAAACAGAATAAACACATCGACAGAATCACGACCCTTGAAGGCTTCAAGAGCTGCTGAGCCGGTATCGCCACTTGTTGCCCCCAGAATCACGGCTGTGCGATTCTGTCGTGTTAAAGCGCGATCAAAGACGCGCGATAAAAACTGCATCGCATAATCTTTAAAGGCAATAGTTGGACCATGGAATAATTCCAATATATGGATATTCTCTGCTACTGGACGCAAAGGCGCGACATCAGGATGTGTAAAATCTGCATAGCTTTGCCGGGCAAGCGACGTCATTTCGACTTGGTTTATTTCCCCATCTGTAAATCGAGACATAATAAGGCCAGCAAGATCTGAATAGCTCAAATCCCTCATCTGGCGGATTTCATCGAGGTTGAAACAAGGCCATGAAACGGGCAGGTACAAGCCGCCGTCACGGGCAAGGCCATTCAAAAGCGCTGTTTCAAAACTTATTGGCCCGTCTTTGCCCCTTGTACTGATAAATTCCATCACTTTTTGCCTTTATTCAGGAACTGTCTGGCTATTGTTCTAACCGCCTGGTCAGGCGCAAACGCCCTGCATTCACATGATAAGCGATGTAAACACCGACCAGAGACAAAGCAACCCCAAACCAGGTCAGCGCGTAATTGAGATGGGTATTGCGTACATTAATATTAATCTCAGCAGCGATAGGCAACGTTAACACCTCACTAGTCCGAATTTGATCGGCATAATACGTTCTGACCGCCTGATTGAGTTTATGAAAATCAGCCATCTCCTCTGGCTTCAAGGTGAACCAAAATCCGTTTTCAGGCTCATTCTCAGGCACAAAATAGCCCTTCTGCTGTGGCAGCCGCAGAACAGCACGCAGGCTTACCTGTTCATCTTTTACCGAAAACAAACGAGAAGCAGGTTTACGGTAGGCTTCTGACACCCAGCCCCTATTCACAAAAATAACCTTGCCCTGATCGGTGCGAAACGGTGTAACGACATGAAAGCCGGCATTCCCCTCATAAGTCCGTCCCGTCAGGTAGAGTTCTCTGTCATGCATAAATCGGCCAGACAGAGCCAGATTGTGAAATTCAAACTGGCTTAGTTCAGCTGCAGCGTCCGGCGGAAGCAGAGCAGCTGCATTGGCGCGCTCATTAAAACTGTCAATAAGCTCTGTCTTCCAGACAAGCCTATCCAGTTGCCACAGACCCAGCATAACCAAAACAGCTAGTGACGGGACAGAAAATACAGTAAGCCAGAAATATGGACGGAAATACATTATTCAGAACTCAACAGGAGAAGAAAAAATCGGTCTGCACTAAAAAGCACAGACCGATGACTATCATATCATCAGGGGATGAGTAAAGCTGATCAAGCTCCCCACCAGTAGACCGCGACAAACAGGAACAGCCAGACCACATCAACAAAATGCCAGTACCAGGCTGC
>DEBO01000079.1:8989-9322 GCA_002348585.1 Alphaproteobacteria bacterium UBA2954
GGCTGCAGCTTCAAATCCAAAATGTTGTTCAGCTGTAAAGTGGCCCTTCAGCCCCCGAAACAGACAAACCGTCAAAAACAATGTGCCAATTATCACATGAAAGCCATGAAAGCCAGTTGCCATATAAAAGACTGATGGATAGATACCGTCTGTAAAGGAAAAGGCAGCGTGGTCATATTCTACGGCCTGAAGCGCAGTAAATAATGCGCCCAAAACAATAGTAATAGTCAGCCCGTTGATAAAATCACGTCTGTTGTCATGAACTAAAGCATGGTGAGCCCAAGTCACCGTGCAACCAGACAGCAGAAGAATTAGAGTGTTAATTAGAGGCAA
>DEBO01000163.1:0-8087 GCA_002348585.1 Alphaproteobacteria bacterium UBA2954
CCGCTGACGCAAGAAGATGTCATTTCTATCATCCGGCGCGAACAGGAAACAGGCAGTGTGAAAGGCGTAATTGTCCAGCTGGGCGGACAGACCCCGCTGAAAATCGCTGCTGGCTTGGAATCGGCAGGCATCCCTATTTTAGGCACAAGCCCTGATGCGATTGATCTCGCAGAAGACAGGGAACGCTTCCAGCAGCTTATCAAAAAGCTGGGGCTGAAACAGCCACAGAATGGTATTGCCCATTCAGCTGCGGAAGCCCGGTCTATTGCTCAAGATGTTGGCTTGCCGGTTGTAATCCGCCCGTCATATGTGCTCGGTGGACGCGCCATGGAAGTAGTCTGGCAGATGGCTGATTTGGACAAATATATGAGTGATGCAGTGAGTGTATCCGGCAGCAACCCAGTGCTGATTGACCAGTTCTTGGAAAATGCGGTTGAGGTGGATGTGGATGCGCTGCGTGACGGCGATGAGGTCTTTATTGCTGGCATCATGGAACATATTGAAGAAGCCGGCATTCATTCAGGGGACAGCGCCTGTATTCTGCCACCTCAGCATCTGTCTGCACTTGTTCTGGACACCATACAGACACAGACAAGAGCGCTTGCGAATGCGCTGAATGTCATTGGGCTTGTGAATGTCCAGTTCGCAGTCAAGGATGAGGAGGTCTATCTTTTGGAGGTAAATCCACGCGGTAGCCGCACTGTGCCGTTTGTGGCCAAGGCGACAGGTAACCCGATTGCAAAAATTGCTGCCCGTGTGATGGCCGGGGCGAAGCTGACAGACTTCGCGCTGACCCATAACACGCATTCGCATGTTGCGGTCAAAGAAGCTGTGTTTCCGTTTTCTCGATTTCCGGGCGTTGATGTGTTCTTAGGTCCAGAGATGAAATCAACAGGTGAGGTAATGGGCATTGATGCTGATTTCGGCCGAGCCTTTGCCAAAAGCCAGCTTGGGGCAGGTGTGCGCCTCCCGCAGTCAGGGACGGTGTTTGTGTCTGTGAAGGACGCGGATAAGGCTGCCTATATTCCGATTTGCCGCAAGCTGGCGAAAATGGGTTTCAACATTTTAGCCACAGGCGGAACCACAAAAGCCTTACTAAAGGAAGATGTTCCTGCCACGCCGATTAATAAGGTGATGGAGGGCAGGCCGCATGCGGTGGATGCGATGCTGTCTGGCCAGATTGATCTGGTCTTTAACACTGCCCATGGGGCCGGGGCCATCAAAGACAGTTTTTCCCTACGTCAGACCGCACTGACCAACAATATCCCCTATTACACCACCGCCGCAGGCAGCCGGGCCGCTGTTGATGCGATTGCCGCTCTCGCGGACCAGCAAGTGGATGTGCGGGCAATACAAGATTATTTGCCAAATCAGTCCGAATTGTCTTAAACTGAACCTAGATAACTTGGGCAGGTTTTTAGGCAACCACAGGATTGGATATGGAAAAAATCCCGTTTACACAGGTTGGTTTGGACCGGCTGAAAGAAGAACTTAATTCGCTGAAACATACCGAGCGACAGGCCGTAATTAAAGCAATTGCAGAAGCTCGCGAGCATGGTGATCTGTCTGAAAATGCTGAATACCATGCTGCCCGTGAACGGCAGTCCTTTATTGAGGGCCGGATCACGGAATTGGAAGATGTGACCAGCCGTGCTGAAGTTGTGGATATGTCTCGTCTGACTGGAAAAACTATAACCTTCGGCACCGAAGTCGTGATTGCAGATGAAGTCACAGACGAGGAATCCAGCTACATCATTGTTGGACCTTATGAGGCAGATATTGAAAAGCGAATGATTTCCACATCATCACCAATTGCCCGCGCGCTTATAGGAAAGGCAGAAGGAGATTCTGTTGAAGTACAGACCCCTCGTGGTCCACACCCGTATGAGGTTGTCTCTATTAAATTAATTGAAATCTGAGCCAGCTTTTCCGTAGTTCAGGCCTCTAATAGCACAGGCACCCCAAACTGGATTTTTCGCGATCTAATTGAAAGTGCAGTTTTCACATGGCTAACATTTGGAGCCGGAGTGAGCTTTGAAGTCAGGAAACGCTGGAAATCATCCCAGTCATACGCCACGATTTTCAGCAAAAAATCTGTTTCTCCCATTAGCATGTGGCACTCTCTTACCATATCCCAATCACCCACCATTTTCTCGAAATCTTGCAGATCTGTCTCTGCCTGGCTGGTCAGCCCTACAAAAGCAAAAATCATCACCGTATAGCCAAGCGCGTCACCATCAATATCAGCATGATAACCGCGTATAACCCCTGCATCTTCCAATGCGCGTACACGGCGCAGACAAGGTGGGGCAGAAATCCCTGCTCGTGCGGCGAGCTCAACATTGGTCATACGTCCATTATCTTGCAGATCTGCTAGAATTTTTCTATCAACAGAATCAAGCTTGGTTTTCTTGGCCATAAGACGGGATATCCTCATTCATTTTGCGGTCTACATTGCCTTTTTTAAAATGCCCTGCATAAAGGGGCGGGAGTATCAGGATAATGTTATCACAAAATAAAGCAAGATTATTACAAAAAAATGGAATAAAAGAACGATTATGAACAAAAATGACGCCGATCTTTCTCCTCATCAGGCTCTGTTGCTAGATAAGGCAACGGCTCTGAAAGCACACAATGCGCGCGAAGAGCGACGTAGAAAAGGGGAGAATGAGGGAGCTTGGCCGCTCCGCACCTGGGTGATTTCTGATGGGACTGCTGGCATGCTGGCTCAATGCCTAGCCCTAGCAAAAGCGATGAGAATTCAAGCAGAAGATATCAGAGCTGTCCCCACACCCCTTCTTCGTGCCTTTCCAAAACTGGCTAACCTACCAGGTTGGCAGTTAACGCTGGGGCGCAAGCCAGACTGGCTGAAGGCCAATCAATGGCCAGACTTATGCATTACATGTGGGCGGCGAATGGCCGGTATTTCTATTGGGGTGAGGCGACTGGCGATGGGCAAGACCAAAACCATCCATATCCAGGACCCTAATATTGAGCCACATTATTTTGATCTCATGATCACCCCGTGCCATGATGATATTGCACAAAAAGCAGCGGACGGTCAGATGGACGTCCCCAACCTGCTAACCACAACGGGCGCATTGAACCGGCTGGATGAGGCAGAGATTGTAGACGAAGCCGCTGCGCTGAAAATCTCTTATAATGACGAGCAGATTGCCAGACGCGCATTGGCACTAGTGATGATTGGCGGGCATAATCGCCGCTATAAGGCCGGAGCGGACGCATTTACGAAAGTGGCGGAAGAGCTGGCCGCATTTGTGCAGATGACTGGGGCAATGCTGGCAATCGTTCCCTCTCGCCGCACACCAAAACGCGGCTTGCGGATGCTGTCAGAACAGTTGGAAAGCCGTCTGGGTGAAAAGGCTAGCTGGGTCTGGGACGGAGCAGGCCATAACCCTTATCCGGGCCTATTAGGGCTTGCCAAATTTGTGATTGTCACTAGTGACTCGGTAAATATGACGAGCGAAGCAGCTCTGACCGGAAAACCTTTGTTGATCACCGAACTGGTTGAAGAGCAAGGAAGAATTTCCCATTTTCATCAAATAATGCGGGCAGGCAGACATACGGCCCGATTAACAGATGTACTGGCGCAGCCTGAACGTCTGAAAGAGGCGTTTGTGGTGCTTGATGAACGTATCTCAATAAGTGAGGCTGTTTATAAATTTTTTGAAGAGGCTTAATCCCCGTCATCTTAGAATTTTTAATTGATTTCGGCTAACGGAACAGGCGGTCGCCCTCTCCTTTCATATCCTTATATAGATAAGCGACCTGTTCTCCGTAGCCGTTATATAGCTGGGTCGCAACGCGTTTGCCTGTGCCCAGCATTCGTTCAGTAGCCTGCGACCAACGTGGATGATCCACATCCGGGTTCACATTCGCCCAGAAGCCATATTCATTAGCCGCTAGTTTTTCCCAAAAAGAAACGGGCCGCTGGTCTGTAAAGGTCATCTTTACTATGGATTTTATACTTTTGAAGCCATATTTCCAGGGTAGCACAATCCGCAACGGAGCGCCGTTCTGTTTTTCCATAGCTCGTCCATACAGGCCGGTGCCGATAAAGGCCATCTCATTCATCGCTTCATCTATCGTCATGCCTTCCACATACGGCCAAGGATACCAGGACTGACGCTGGCCAATAGCAACAGATGGGTCAAAAAAAGTTTCCAGTCGGACATATTTCGCTTCTGCCTTCGGCTGAACCAGTTCCACAAGACGCGACATCGGCACGCCTGTCCAAGGAACAGCCATCGCCCAGGCCTCGACACACCGATGTCGATAAAGCCGTTCTTCCTGTGGCCCCGTTTTAGCAATAAGTTCTGAAGCATCCAATTGCAGCGGGTTATCCACCAGCCCTTCTATGGTAAATATCCACGGATCTGTAACTAGCCTCCGGGCTTTTCGCCAGATGTTCTTCGAGGATCCAAATTCGTAAAAATTGGTGTAGGTGGTGGCCTCTTCTTCGACCGTGACAGGTCTGTCTAGCGTAAAGGCCGGGTTGCGCGTCGCCGGAAAGCCGGTAATTGACGCGGCCCTGGCTGATGATGCCAGAGGCGCAAAAGATCCGCCCACAACAGATGCGCTGGCGAGCCTGGCACCGGCGATCCCCATCGCCCGTAACAAACTCCGCCGGTTCAGATAAACGTTTTCATCTGTGGTTTTATAATCAACTACATCCCAGGGTTTTCGGCTGCGGATCAACATGACAGGCCTCCTTACTAGGTGATTTTCCCTCGCATCAAATGAAAAAGATGCTTTTTAGAGCATTATATTAATGAAGATTTAGGGCAATGTAGTCATCTGGCAAGCTGTTCCACCAGCGCCAGATTCTGACCAAGTATACTGATTGGCTTGGCTTTCCTTAAATGTGGATTTGCTATAAGCGGTTTGCTGATTCAGCTTCAACTTAACGCAGCACAGGCTTTGGTTATCCGTTCCATTGCGTCTTCCAGCACATTTGTCCCAGTCGCATAAGAAATCCGAAAATGAGGGGATAATCCAAAGGCTGACCCTTGCACCGTCGCCACACCTTGTGATTCCAGCAAATACGATACAAAATCTTCGTCTGTTTCAATTGTTTTGCCATTAGGTGAACTCTGTCCAAGCAAGCCAGCTATATTTGGATAGACATAAAAAGCACCTTCTGGCAAAAAGCAATTGATCCCCTCAATCGAGTTCAGCGCATCAGACACTAATGTCCGTCGGGCCGAAAAATGCAACAAATTCTCTGCCATGAAATCCAATGGACCACTCAACGCTTCAACCGCTGCCCATTGCGCAATCGAGTTGGGGTTGGAAGTGGATTGTGACTGAATTTTAGCCATAGCCTTTATCAGCGGCTGCGAGCCAGTGGCATATCCTATACGCCAACCGGTCATGCAATAAGCTTTGGAGACCCCATTGATTGTAAGGGTGCGCTCCTGCAAGTCGGGCGCAACCTCTGCCATAGTGGCAAAAGAAAAACCATCATAAACCAGATGTTCGTACATATCGTCCACCATTACATTTACATGTGGATGCTGGCGCAAAACCTCTGCAAGGGCTCGCAAATCATCCGCCGTATAGCCTGCACCTGTCGGGTTTGAGGGACTGTTCAGAATAAGCCATTTAGTGTGAAGTGTAATCACATTGGCAAGTGCATCAGGGGTTAACTTAAAGCCGTTTTCTTGTGGACATTTCACAGGCACTGGCGTGCCTTCAGCTAACAACACCATATCTGGGTAAGAAACCCAGTATGGCGCGGGGATAATCACCTCATCCCCTTTATCAAGGGTGGCCATCAGACCGTTATATAGAATCTGTTTACCACCTGTACCAACAGTGACCATGTCGGTAGTACAGGTAATGTTATTTTCCCGCGCAAATTTGTTGACAATGGCACTTTTCAGCTCAGCAATCCCGTCAACAGCTGTATATTTGGTTTTGCCAGCATCCATGGCCGCAATCGCAGCTGCCTTGACATGATCAGGGGTGTCAAAATCAGGCTCACCCGCGCCAAGACCGATTACATCTTTACCGGCGGCTTTCATCTCTGCAGCCATATTGGACACTGCAATGGTCGGGGACGGCTTAATGGCGGACAAACGTGAGGCAAGCATGAAAGACATCCTTTGATGTGATTTAATTTAGGACAGAGAGTTCAAAAATCCCTTAATGATTGCAAAAATAAATCACCGTTCATGAGATGTAAAGAGAAGGGCATCTGGCTTCTTCTGCATCCTGACCCTTTATGTTGCCCCCTTTCCATTGCAAGTCACACGGACTATGTTACCGGAATGGATAGTGAGACTGAAATCATTTGCTCCGAAAATATTTTAACCGATCGGATATCGCAGCCCGCAGATTATTTGCTAGAGTCTGACTTTGCGCCTAATGGCGATCAACCGATGGCAATTGAAGAGTTGATGGAGGGCGTAACAGCAGGTGAGCGGGATCAGGTGTTGCTAGGTGTGACCGGCTCTGGCAAAACATTTACGATTGCGCATGTGATCCAACAAGCAAAGCGGCCCGCCCTGATTCTGGCGCCAAATAAAACACTGGCAGCACAGCTATACGGTGAAATGAAAGTCTTGTTCCCCAACAATGCCGTAGAATACTTTGTGTCTTACTATGATTATTATCAACCCGAAGCCTATGTGCCGCGGTCCGATACCTATATTGAAAAAGAATCCTCTATTAATGAGCAGATTGATCGAATGCGCCATTCCGCCACCCGCGCCTTGTTAGAACGTGATGACGTTATCATTGTCGCGTCTGTATCCTGCATCTATGGAATAGGGTCTGTTGAAACCTATTCCACTATGATTTTGCGGCTCACAACAGGCGAAGAACATAACCGCCAAACCCTGTTGCGAGCTTTTACTGAATTGCAATACCGGCGAAATGACCTAAACTTTGGGCGTGGGTCTTTTCGCGTTCGGGGCGATAATATTGAACTTTTTCCCGCGCACCTTGAAGATCGAGCATGGCGAATATCTTTGTTTGGCGATGAGATTGAAGACATCTGGGAGTTTGACCCGCTGACAGGCGAGAAAACACAAAGATTGGAAAAAATAACAGTCTTTGCCAATTCACACTATGTAACTCCACGCCCAACTCTGCAGCAAGCGGTTAAGAAAATTGGTGCAGAGCTGAACACACGGTTGGTGGAATTTAATGAGGCTAGCAAATTGCTTGAAGCCCAGCGTCTGCAGCAGCGCACGCAGTTTGATCTGGAGATGATCGAAGCCACAGGCAGCTGTAACGGAATTGAAAATTATTCTCGTTATCTCTCGGGACGTGGCCCCGGCGAGCCGCCGCCAACGCTGTTTGAATATCTGCCTGAAAATGCGCTTTTAATCGTGGATGAAAGCCATGTTACCGTTCCGCAAATTGGCGCGATGTATAAAGGCGATTTCGCGCGCAAATCCACTTTGTCTGATTATGGGTTTAGGCTGCCGTCGTGCCTCGATAATCGCCCACTCAAATTTGAAGAATGGGAGGCCTTTCGCCCGCAGACCATTTATGTTTCGGCCACACCTGGCATATGGGAGCTAGAACAGACAGGCGGGGTGTTCACTGAGCAGGTAGTCCGCCCGACTGGCCTGATTGACCCGGTCTGTGAGGTGCGGCCAACTGAAACACAGGTTGATGACATCATAGCCGAATGCCGCGCCTCCGCTGAGGCGGGCACACGCGTTCTGGTAACTACTCTGACTAAGAAAATGGCAGAAGCATTAACCGAGTATATGCACGAAGCTGGGATTAAGGTGCGCTACGTGCATTCGGATGTGGACACGCTGGAGCGGATTGAGATTATCCGTGATCTGCGCCTCGGCGTGTTTGATGTGCTGATCGGCATCAATCTGCTGCGCGAAGGGTTAGATATTCCAGAATGCGCGCTGGTTGGCATTCTTGATGCGGATAAGGAAGGGTATCTGAGGTCGCGTACCTCACTTATCCAAACCATCGGCCGGGCCGCGCGGAATGCCGAAGGCCGGGTCATCCTCTATGCTGATAAAACCACTGACAGTATGACCTATGCGCTTAGCGAAACACAAAGGCGGCGTGAAAAACAGCAGGCTTGGAAT
>DEBO01000163.1:8439-12182 GCA_002348585.1 Alphaproteobacteria bacterium UBA2954
ACCGTGAAAAAACAGATTAATGATATTCTGAATTCGGTTTATGAGCGGGCCGACCATGTTAATGTGAGGGTTGCGGGTGCGACGGCACTGATTGAAAAAGACCTGAAGACAGTGATCGCTGAACTGGAAGTTCAGATGCGTGAGGCTGCCGCCAATCTGGAATTTGAGGAGGCTGCGCGCCTGCGCGACGAGCTGCGCCGCCTGGAAGCTAAGGATCTGGGACTTGACGGTCCAGGCATGGCGAAAGCGGCTGTGGTGCCGCGTGCCTCTGCTGAAATTGATGCTCCTGTGCAGCCACCTTCCGGCCGCAGATCCAGAAAGCGTTAAAAAGCAGGCTATCATGACTTTTTCCCTTATTGCACATGATCCTGAGACCGGCCAGTTTGGCATTGCTGTAGCAAGTCGATTTTTTGCTGTAGGAGCGCTGATCCCGCATTTTAGTCAGGATTGTGCAATCGCCAGCCAGGCGCTAGTGAACCCTATGTGGGGCAATGAAGGGTTAAAGCTTGTCGGGCAGGGTCTGTCCCTTCAAAACATTCTAGCAGTGCTGAAAGAAAAAGATAACGGAGCCAACCAGCGCCAGGTTCATATAGTCAACCGTCATGGTGAGGCCATCTGTCACACTGGTTCGGCTTGTATTGATGTGGCCTGCCACCGGGCCGCTGCCCATGTGTCCGTGGCAGGCAATATGCTGGCATCAGAAGCTGTGACGGATGCCATTCTGGAACAGTATCTGAAAACTAAACATCTGATGTTTGCTGAAAGGTTACTGGCCGCCATGCAAGCAGGTGAAGCGGCAGGCGGTGATAAAAGAGGGCGTCAGTCTGCCAGCTTACAGATTAGGGGCAATCGACCTTATCCGCTATTGGATCTGCGCGCTGATGATCATGCTCGCCCCCTTGATGAGTTAGATAGATTGTTGTCTGTGTCAAAAGAGCGGTTTGCCGCCTTTATCAGGCATATGGGTGATCAGGAGCGATTTGGCGGTAACCCGGACAGAGAGCAGATTACAGACGAGATAAAACGTGAAGCGGCACAGATGAAAGAATTAAACAAGACATCCTCGTCTGCAGCCTTTGACAGAAGTAACACTTAATATTAGGTGAACTCAGAAGAGTTCTGACGCCACATCGGGTAACCGTCGTGATAGGCTGTATCCGAAATAGACTATCCACAGCGCTTAGAAAGGGTCTGTGTTATTCATAAACAACCCATCATTCTTGGTCTGTTTTGCGCTATCGCAACTGTTTCGATATGGGCAGCCTTTCTAGTTGGAACTCGGTTCGCCGTTGAGGGTTCATTCACAGTTCAGGAAATCCTGTTTCTGCGGTTGGTGCCTGCCGCTCTTATAATGTCACCTTTTATGATAAAGTTAGGAATCTGGCCAAAAGGCCAGTCTTGGTTTGGTGTGTTTTGTATCACAATCGGATCAAGCGTTATTTTTCCGTTTTTTGTGACCAGCGGGCTACAGTTCGCGCCAGCCTCTGATGCCGGAGCGCTTGCCCCTGGTATGATCCCCATCTGGACTGCTATGGCGGCTTATTTTATCACGGGAGAGCGGCCTGGAAATCCAGCTCTGATTGGATTGGGGCTGATCCTGGCCGGTGTACTAATGGTTGGCTTATGGTCATCTTTGTTCGCGCTGAATTTTACCGTCTTTAAAGGCTATCTGCTGTTTTTTGCCGGGGCAGGCCTTTTTTCTGTTTATGCGGTGATTTACCGGCAGAGCGGGATCACCGCAATACATGGTCTTGTAATCGGTCTGTTCTGGGGTGCGCTACTTGTCGGGCCGGGATTGCTGCTAACTGGACAGGTGCCTTTTGCACAGGCTAATCTGAACGAAATTTTTTATATGGTAATTCTTCAAGGAGTTATTATTGCTATACTAGCGCTGCTTTTATTTAATCTGGCTGTTAGACTGCTCGGCGCACCGCAAGCGGCTGCCTTTGGAGCGCTTACACCGGTGCTAGCCATGTTAGGCGGGGTCTGGTTTCTGGGAGAGAGCATATCACTTGTCAAAATCGTAGGGGTGATTATCGTTTCTTCAGGGGTGTTTCTAGCTTCTGGAGTGGTGTCAGACAGAGTCATGGACAAGACTCTGTCCTGAGAGGACAACATTCCTGCTTGCAAATGTGATTTCTTTGCTCTGTCTTCTAAACATCTACCCGATTTTCATTGTGAGCTGGCCTCAATTATGCTTGGCTGACGTGAAGTGACTCTGGCAAAGGATGACCTGTGATGCGAGACGACTGGGAAGATCAGCTGTATCATCTGCTGATAAAACATGAGGTGTGTTTATTGCCCTTTGTACCGGATGCCGGGCATGCAGCGCTGATTTCAAAAGCCGACAATGGGGATAAAATTGCCACAATCGTGCTGTCCACTGAAGAAGAAGGAGTTGCGCTCAACTGCGGGGCTTGGCTGGGCGGGAAGAAATCTGTTCTGCTGATGCAGAGTAGCGGTGTCGGCAATTGTATCAATATGATGTCCCTAATTGCAAACTGCAGCTTCCCATTTGTAACTTTGGTCACCATGAGAGGCGAGTTTGGTGAGTTCAATTCCTGGCAAGTACCTATGGGGCAAGCTACAAAAGACTGTTTAGAAGCCATTGGACTTACCACCTACTGTGTTGAGGATCCGGACAGCTTGCTGAAGACCGTGGATGCAGCCCTGTTTTCTGCCTTTGCCAGCCAGCAGAGAAGCGCTGTGCTGATGTCGCAAAAATTACTAGGCAGAAAGGAGTGGTAGCCAGATGTTGAACAGACGAGACGTTGTGAAAAAAATTCAGTCTGCCCTGACCGCGCATCTGTTTATTTCTGGGCTGGGCAGCCCATCCTATGATTTGCATGCCGCAGGAGACAATCCAAAAAATTTTTATCTGTGGGGCGCAATGGGCGGGGCCGCTATGATGGGGCTGGGTCTGGCCATGGCACGCCCAGATCAGAAGATTGCTGTTCTGACCGGTGACGGTGAACAATTAATGGGGCTTGGCGCGCTCGCCACCATTGGGGTGGCCAAGCCACAGAATCTGGCTGTCATTGTATTGGATAATGGCCATTTTGGAGAAACAGGTATGCAGCAGAGCCATACTTCGCAAGGAGTTGATCTGAGCGCTGTTGCCGCTTCCTGCGGATTTGCATATACCTGCACAGTTAAGGATGCAGCCGGGCTTGCCGATTTGCTTCACCAGCTGCAGACAAGTAGCGGCCCATTATGTGCAGTCGTGCAAGTCAGCGCGGCGCCTGTGCCACGCAGCCTGCCAATTTTGGATGGGGCTGAGCTTAAAAATAGATTCCGGCGAGCATTAAGTTTGGACCCGCTTTAAGGCAAATGACAGCTTAGTCTTTATGACGGCGTGGCGTGTCCAGAGAATGCAAATCACAATGCTGTTCAAGCATGGCTGAGAAATCCTTCAAGCCGAAACCTCGGCGTCTGGCCAGGCTGAAAGCTTCTCGAGCCGCAGCGGCCATTGGCATAGACAAGCTTTGATCATTAGCGGCTTCAACAACAAGGCTGAGATCTTTATGCGCCAGATCGATGGTAAAACCAGGCGATGTATCCCCTGATAACACCTTTTCCGGCCAAGCGACCTTGAGCTGACCGTTTGTTGCGGTGGTACCATAAAGCACATCCAGCGTCTTTTCCAGATTCAGCCCGAATGTCTCCATCAAGGACAGTGCTTCGGCATTCATCTGACAGTAAGATATCGCCAGAAAATTATTCACCAATTTTGTCCGCGTTCC
>DEBO01000005.1:0-2338 GCA_002348585.1 Alphaproteobacteria bacterium UBA2954
CGGCCAAATCCTTTTTATATTCCCCTTTGCGGCCCCTCACGACAGGGGCCAGCAAATAAAGCCGCGTGCCCGCTTCCATAGACAACAGGATATCAACCATCTGAGAGATGGTTTGCGAGGAAATCGGCAGACCTGTCGCGGGTGAGTAGGGGATACCAACACGGGCCCATAACAGCCGCATGTAGTCATAAATTTCTGTGACTGTGCCGACAGTGGAGCGGGGATTGCGTGAGGTTGTCTTCTGTTCGATTGAAATTGCGGGTGAAAGGCCTTCTATCAGATCGACATCCGGTTTCTGCATCATCTCCAGAAACTGGCGCGCATAGGCAGACAGCGATTCAACATATCGTCTCTGGCCTTCAGCATAAATGGTATCAAACGCAAGGCTTGATTTACCCGATCCGGACAGGCCGGTAATGACCACAAGCTGGTCACGCGGCAAATCAACATTCACATCCATCAAATTATGCTCGCGGGCGCCTCTGACAGAAATCATCCGTTGTTCGGGAGAACCCGGCGGTATTGACATGACCTAGTTTACCTCATTTATGTATGGTTGGGGGCGTTCTAAAAATCGCTCTTATCTTGTCTCAGATATAGACCGGTCCGGGCAACCGACACCCCATGTTGGTCTAAAAAATCGAGCAAAGGCTATTTCGTTCGTCGCGAACTATGTTAGATTAACCCTCACTATAAAAATCCCCTTCTTTTTTGCAAGGAGCAATTGCTATGGCGGGCAGCGTAAATAAAGTCATTCTGCTAGGAAATCTGGGTCGTGACCCGGAAGTGAGAAGCACACAGGATGGCACAAAAATTGTCAATCTGAATATCGCGACCTCTGAACGCTGGAAGGATAGAAACAGCGGCGAGCAGCGGGAGCGCACAGAGTGGCACAGGGTGGTGATTTTCAATGAAAACTTGGCCAGTATCGCTGAACAATATCTGCGCAAAGGCAGCACAGTTTATCTGGAAGGCCAGCTGCAGACCCGCAAATGGACAGATCAGCAGGGTGTTGAAAAATACACTACTGAGGTGGTTCTGCAGCGATATCGTGGCGAGCTGACCTTGCTGGGCTCACGCAATGAAGGAGCGGCGGCTCTGTCGTATGACAGCGGGGCAACGCCATCGGGAATTGGGGCTACGGGGGTGACCTCTGGGGCGGCGATTCCCCCTATGGCCGGTTCAGATGATCTGGATGATGACATCCCCTTCTAGGGCGTGACCTTCTCTAAGCAAAGACGTTGATTTGTGGCTGCCGTCGCTGGTGCCTGCTCATCAGGAAATAAAACAACAATATCTGGTATTTTTATCCCGTTCCATGGTATAAAAATAGCTAGATGTTGCTGGCTCAGGTATGGCCTGTAACCAGACTGGATGAGGAGACCAGTGTGAGCGATTCCGAAGTGCCGACAGGCCATGCAAACCCGATAATTTCCATCTCTGATGAGATGCGGAAGTCCTATCTGGACTATGCCATGAGCGTGATAGTATCACGTGCTCTGCCGGATGTTCGTGATGGTCTTAAGCCCGTCCACAGGCGCATTTTATATGCGATGATGGAAGGCAATTATGACTGGTCCAAACCGCCGCGCAAATCTGCCCGTATTGTTGGGGATGTGATGGGTAATTATCACCCGCATGGGGATAGTTCCATCTATGAAGCAATGGTTCGGATGGCGCAGGATTTTTCGATGCGTGTACCTTTGGTCGACGGGCAGGGGAATTTCGGTTCTGTTGATGGGGATCCGGCCGCGGCGATGCGTTATACAGAATCGCGTCTGGCTCGAGCTGCAGAATCGCTGTTGCGGGATATTGATAAAGATACTGTTGATTTCATTCCGAATTATGACGAAACCCAGCAGGAACCGTCAGTCTTACCTGCTGAATTCCCGAATTTGCTGGTGAACGGGGCAGGGGGGATCGCTGTGGGGATGGCGACCAATATCCCGCCTCATAATCCGGGTGAGGTTATCCGCGCCTGTATGCAGCTGATCCGTAATCCTGAGATGAGTGATGAAGAGCTGCGCGAGATTGTGCCAGGTCCTGATTTCCCTACCGGGGCGCTGATTATGGGCCGGGCAGGGATCAGAGACGCATACAGCACAGGGCGCGGGTCTGTGATGATGCGGGCCAGGGCAGAAGTGCAGACAACTACGCGAGATCGTGAGCAGATTATTGTTACTGAAATCCCATACCAGGTAAACAAAGCACAACTGCTTGAACGGATTGGCGAGCTAGTGCGTGAAAAGACAATTGAGGGAATTTCTGATATCCGTGATGAGTCAGATCGTAAAGGCATGCGGATTGTTATTGAGATAAAACGGGATGGCGCCGGTGA
>DEBO01000005.1:2681-13862 GCA_002348585.1 Alphaproteobacteria bacterium UBA2954
TTTTAAACCAGCTATACCGCCATACAAGGCTACAAACCAGTTTTGCTGTCAATATGCTGGCAATGAATAATGGGCGCCCTGAACAGATGGGCCTTCGAGATGTGCTGAACGCCTTTTGTCTGTTTCGTCAGGAGGTGGTTACGAGGCGAACACGGTTTTTGTTGGATAAGGCCCGGAACAGAGCGCACATTCTGGCAGGGCTGCTGGTCGCCCTAGCCTCGATTGATGAAATCATTGAGATAATTAAGAGGGCACCAACAGCAGAGGAAGCTCGCTCGGACCTTATGACCAAAGCTTGGCCTGCGCAAGATGTTGAGCCTTTTATTGCGCTCATTGATGATCCCGGCCACGCGGTGGTAGATGGCCATTATAAGTTGTCGGAAGCTCAGGCAAGAGCGATTCTAGAGCTCCGCCTGCAACGTCTTACGGGCATGGAGCGAAAAAAATTAGCTCAGGAGACTGAAGAGCTTGCTGATCAAATCACGGATTACCTGGCTATACTTTCAAGCAATGACAGGTTAATCGATGTTATTCTGACAGAATTGCAGGAAACCCATGACCGGCTAGATGAAGCGCGACGTACTGAAATTTCAGATGCTACAGCTGATCAGGATGATGAGGATCTGATCCAGCAAGAAGACATGGTGGTAACGGTCAGTCACCGAGGATATATAAAACGGGTGGCTTTGTCAGACTATCGGGCTCAACGCAGGGGTGGCAAAGGGCGCACAGGTATGAAGACACGGGATGAGGATTTTGTTACTCGCCTGTTTGTAGCCAATACTCATACGCCTATTTTGTTTTTCACATCAACAGGAATGGTTTATCAACTGAAATGTTACAAACTTCCTGAAGCTTCGCCGCAATCAGTGGGCAAGGCTATGGTCAACCTGCTGCCCATCGCGCCGGAGGAAACAATCCAGACAGTTATGCCACTGCCACAGGACGCCGATAGCTGGGACAGTCTAAATATTATGTTTGCAACTGCAAACGGATCAGTGCGGCGTAACCTATTATCCGATTTTACCAATATAATGCGGAATGGCAAAATCGCTATGAAACTGGCAGAGGATGACAGTTTGATCGGCGTTCTACCTTGTCAGCCATCTGATCATATTTTGTTGGCCTCACGAAGGGGCAAAGCTATACGGTTTGCCGCAGAAGATGTCAGGCTGTTCAGAGGCCGAAATTCAGTTGGCGTGCGCGGAATGCGTCTGCTCAACGAGGACAAGCTCGTATCTATGTGTGTCATTCGCGATCCGGAACAGGAATTTGTCCTGTCAATAACTGAAAATGGTTTTGGTAAAAGAACCTCGGTTGGGGAATATAGAAAAGCAGGCCGTGGCGGGCAGGGGGTTGCAAATATTGAAACTTCAGCCAGAAACGGACTTGTTGTTGCCTCTTTCACGGTCTTTGCAGAAGACCAATTGATGCTCGTCACTGACGCTGGAAAAGTAATCCGCATCCGCGTTGATGGCGGCGAGGGCGATGTAATACGTATTGCTGGACGTAAAACACAAGGTGTTAGATTGTTTGAAGTAGATGGTGAAGAAAAGGTTGTTTCGGTTGGGGTCATCCGTGATGTGGACGACGGCCACGATACAGAAGACAATAAAACATCAGGTGAGCCACAGGATGCTGAAACAGATGGGTTCAGTGGGGAGCAGACAACAGAATGACTAATCATATCGGCCTTTATCCGGGGACATTTGATCCGTTGACCTTAGGTCATATTGATATGATCGAGCGCGCCAGTCATATCTGTGATCAACTCATTATCGGAGTTGCTGAGAACAGCGGAAAATCGCCTCTGTTTTCTTTATCACAAAGATTAAGCTTCGTTCAAAAACAGGTTGATTATATTCAACAAAAAGAAAACGACATATCAAATATTAAGGTCGAGAGCTTCACTGGGCTTTTGACTGATTTTGCCCGACAAAAAGGCGCGTCATTTATTATCCGAGGGCTACGTGCGGTTTCTGACTTTGAGTATGAATTTCAGATGGCAAGCGCTAATAAACGTCTCAAACCTGATTTGGAAACTGTTTTTCTTACCGCATCAGAAAGCCAGCATTTTGTAGCCTCCTCTTTAGTCAAGGAAATAGCGCGCTATGGTGGAGATATTAGCTCGTTTGTGCCGGTTGAAGTCAGCCAATATATGGCAGAGGCATTTTCGGATGAAAACAGCTGAGATCAGATTAATTCTGGTTAGGAATAATCATTTGTATGATGGAAAATCAGCTGCATAAAATGCTTTACAGCGTAGGCTCAGGTCAGTATACCAAGCCTATCCGCAAGTCGGACCTGCGGGCGGTTAGCTCAGTTGGTAGAGCAAGTGACTTTTAATCACTGGGTCACAGGTTCGAATCCTGTACCGCTCACCATTCTTAGTCGTTGAAATCATTGCATTTCAACGACTTTTTTCTTGTCGTAAATTTGTATCAAGTTGATTAGGGTGCCGCCGGAGTGCCAAAAACTTTCGCCCGTTAATCGACCATATCAGTTACCTTAACATTTTTTTCCTCAAAAGCTCGACATTTAAAAAATTTTACAGAATCATAAATGTGTATTTTTTGGCGTGCGCGGGGCTTTTTAACCCAATGACGTCAGTATAGAAGTTGTAGGAGGTCTGCATGAGTATAATCAGAATTACTGTGCGCACGTTTCAAAATGAGGAGCATGCCGCTATGTTCCTTCAAATAGGCAAAACTGTGCCAGATATGCTTAAGGCTGCTGGACACAAATGCAGATGTAAAATGGCTCTGTCACAGCGCAATAAAACCGAAGTTTTATCTATCTGGGAATATGATGATGAGGTGCATATGAAAGCTGTAAGGAAAACGCTCTCAGAGCTATCCAAACTTCCAAATTCACTTATGCCAAAGGAAATTGCTTATCAGGCGGATATTGTCCACGAAATATCCATAGATCCTTAAGCTGGAATAATGCCCACCACACTTGTTAAGGATTAGCACCCATAAAACTTTCACATTTCTGTCGTCTTTATGTGCATGCTCGGAAACGATAGCCTGGACGTGATGAAATTAAGGTAGCGTCCAGGCCATCATCTTCACAATCATCTAAGCTTATGGACCTCTCGCAATCTACATCAAAATATTTTACTAGGCAGAGTCTCGAAGAAAACTATAATGTTTTTAGTTACAGAGCATTTGAAGACATTAAGAGTGAATAATTGACCGCAATAAAAAGGGGTGGAACCTTTATCAGAACAAACCAAGAATAAAAAGGAACCTCATTTGGACATTAAATAAGGAGAAGGAAAATCTCCTCTCTAGACTGGAACTGCCTGCAGGCAATATTTCTTCGTTGAAAATGGCTTTTCCAGAAGTGGTGTAATAGAGCCCTTTTGCTTTCAGTTATAATTCGGATGTTATCTAAGCTTACAAATTGCCATTGGGTCGGAAGGTAAACGGGGCATGATGGGATCATCAAGGTCTATCAGCTTAAATCCTGCCTGTTTATAAAGATAAGCTAAAAGAAATATGCAAGCTTGCTCGCGTATCCTGAAATCGCTTAGCGTTATCTGCACAGTATCATCTAGTACAGGCAAAAAGCCATTAGTCCTACTGACTGATTATAATTAATGAGAAAGCATTCTCGATAGCCAACATCTTCTAAGCCCTGTAAAACAAGAGCATAAGCCACTGCCTATTCTGCTGCAGGTCAGTTTTCTTTTTTTCAGTCTTCAAAATATGTTTGATAAAGAGATGAGCGACGACTGCAGTTGATATAAAAAGGCCAATTCCGCCCTATTTTTCAGCAAGCCTAGCATTATTGTCAATTGCAGGTGGAGACCACAACTCTGCACACATGATGATTGTAAATAGCCAAACTACAGTTAGAAGGGCATTTTGAAAAACGCTCATTCCTTCCTCCAGTATTTTTTTATTATATACTTTATTTCAGATAGTTAACTAATTTTCTTAACAGAACATAATAAAGACCATGTCATATAACATTTAACAGGACCATGATATAGGCCCCACCAGCAAAACCTACAGTAACCCATAAGATCATGCCTATTCCATTACGCATAGGCCAACCAAGTTTTAGACACAGCTTGTTAACAGCATCATAAGATAAAAATAGCCAAGCCATCATAACAATAGGTAGCATAATAGCATCCAGCCAGCTCATCATTCCTCCCATTTCGTTAAGTTAAGGCAAAGGCCAGTGTTACTGTTGCAGTTAATGTTTAAAAAAATTGCACAGAAAAAACATAGCAGTAAGAGTGACAAAGGGAAGAGAAGGGAAATAATTTTCAGTTTTTATGCATGTAACTTGACTCTTCCTTCAGCTTTCTGTTTTAAATTATGCGCATGACGGGGGTGCCTGACAGATGCTAGGCTGAGAAAGTCCCTTATTACCTGACCCAGATAATGCTGGCGTAGGAAGTCAATGTGGCCTGAAGGTTTTGCTTTTTTAAGAACCACATCTTTCTTCTGCGTCAATTATAGAGGAGATAAGAGCTGTGGACGACGTTTTAAGAAAATTTAGAGAGACAACGCCTCTGGTTCATTGCATAACCAACTATGTTGCAATGAATATTTCAGCAAATGTACTTCTGGCTGCTGGTGCATCACCTGCTATGATTCATGCGCCTGAGGAAACCGCTGACTTTGCCAAAATTGCTGGTGCGCTGACTGTTAATATTGGAACATTGTCTCCACCCTGGGTAGAGGGAATGAAAAAAGCCATAACAGCTGCGAGTAACGCGAATGTACCTTGGGTCTTTGATCCTGTTGGCCACTTTGCCACACCTTACCGGGCTTCTGTTGCCCAGGATATATTAAAGATGGGACCAACAATTCTTCGGGGCAATGCGTCTGAGATTATGGCGTTGACCGGGCAAAATTCTGAGGCGAAAGGGGTTGATTCAACTGATCCTGTAGAAGCTGCAGAGGCAGCTGCATTATTGTTGGCCACAGCCCATAACTCTGTGGTTGTCATTACAGGCGAAACAGATTTTGTAACAGATGGAAATCGAATTGCTCGTGTAAAGGGAGGCTCCGACCTCATGCCGCAGATAACGGCTATGGGCTGTTCTCTAACCTGTCTAATGGGGGGATTTGCGGCAGTTGCGCCTGCATTAGCGGCAGCTGTTGGCGCTTTAGAACTGTTTGCTAAGGCCGGGCTTGTTGCCTCTCAAACAGCCAAAGGACCAGGGACATTTCAGCCGTTATTTTTGGATGCCCTTGCTAACACTACACCGGAAAAGCTGGCCGCTGCTGGTCTTGTCACATGGCAATAACCCGTCAGTCCCTATTGCTTTATCTAGTCACTGATCCCTTTCTATGTGCGCAGACTGGCTTAGTTGAGACAGTGACAGCAGGCTTGAAAGGCGGCGTGAGTTTTGTTCAGATCAGGGATAAGCAGGCAACGACGCAGCAGCTGATTTCTCTTGCGCAGCAAGTAAAGCAAGTTATAGCGGGAAGTCATGTACCACTTGTGATTAATGATAATGTAGAGGCAGCAATCGCTAGCGAAGTGGATGGTGTTCATATTGGACAGGAAGATATGGACGCTACAGAAGTCAGGCAGCTTATCGGGCCAGATAGAATTCTGGGGTTATCCGTAGAAACAGAAGCTACGGCGTTAAATCTCGACCCTGCCATAATTGATTATGCAGGGGCAGGGCCAGTCTTTGCTACTCAGACAAAGCGAGACCATAGAATGCCCATAGGGTTTACTGGCTTGAAGCGTTTATGTTCATGCTTAACTGTACCAACTGTTGCGATTGGTGGGTTAAAGGAAGAACACTGCACGGCCGCGCTGGCTGCAGGCGCAGACGGTGTTGCGGTTGTCTCTGCCATTTGTGGTCAGCCTGATCCAGAGCAATCGGCGCGTAATCTGCTAGCCAGACTGAAGCGTGCAGAGGGGGAGTTATGATTTATAACGCTCTATCAATTGCTGGGTCTGACCCATCTGGCGGCGCAGGTATTCAAGCTGATTTAAAGTCATTTTCGGCGCAAGGTGTTTACGGTATGGCCGTCATCACTGCCCTGACCGCACAGAATACAACCGGCGTTTCACAAATTCACAAACCATCTCCAGATTTTGTTGCTGAGCAAATCAGAATGGTAGCCGCAGATGTGAGGATAGATGCGATCAAAATTGGCATGATCGCTGATACGGTGATTGCGAACGCAGTTGCGGAAGAAGTTGGGGCCTTATCAGACGTGCCGGTTATTCTTGATCCTGTTATGATTGCTAAAGGGGGTGCACCCCTGCTTGCTGAGGAGGCTATGTCATGTTTATGTGAGGAATTAGTGCCGCTGGCAGATATTTTGACGCCGAATCTACCAGAGGCAGCAGCTCTTCTGAATAAAAAGACAGCGCAGAATAAAGATGAAATGTTTCAGCAGGCCAAGGAGCTTCTGACTCTGGGGCCACGAGCCATTTATTTAAAAGGCGGGCATTTTGATGGCCCTTACAGCCCTGACCTGTTTATGAGCAAGACAGAGATGCGGTGGTTTGAGGCTACGCGACTACAGACAAAAAATACCCATGGCACTGGATGCAGCCTATCTGCCGCAATTGCAGCAAATTATGCAAAAGGCCTAACGCCTGAACAGGCCTGTGCAACAGCAAAAGCCTTTATCACAGCTGCCATTTCAGAAGCTGACAGCCTCACCGTTGGAACTGGACATGGTCCAATTCATCATTTCCATCACCTATGGGCATAAAATTCCCTGCAACAGGTTCACCAAGATTGAAATAAGGAAATAGAGCACAATGAATAAGAGAAATTTTTTGATTTTTTTATGTATCTTTACTTTTTTTGGGCGCCCGCTCTATGCAGCAGAGAAGATCACTGTTCTTTTAGATTGGTTTGTGAACCCGGATCATGGACCGTTAATCATCGCTCAGGAAAACGGATATTTTGCTGATCAGGGTCTTGAAGTTGAGATTATTGCCCCGGCAGACCCTTCTGCACCGCCAAAGCTAGTGGCTGCTGGACAGGCAGACATCGCCATCAGCTATCAACCACAATTACATCTTCAGATTGCAGAGGGGCTACCTCTCGTCAGAATCGGCACTCTGGTCGCCACACCCCTGAATTGTCTTCTTGTTCTGGAAAAGGGACCTGTAAAAACACTTGCAGATCTAAAGGGACGAAAAATTGGGTTTTCTGTTGCAGGTGTGGAAGAGGCACTTTTATCCGGAATGCTCAGCCCTCACGGTGTTGACCTCAATGATATTGAGTTGATCAATGTTAATTTTTCTCTATCCCCCGCGATTATGTCGGGACAGGTTGATGCTGTTATTGGAGCATTTCGCAACTTTGAGCTGAATCAGATGGATATTGAAGGCGAGAAGGGACGCTGTTTCTTTCTGGAGGAAGAAGGAATACCAGCCTATGATGAGCTGATTTATGTAGCTAATCCTAAGCGAATGAATATTGAGCAGATAAGACGGTTTATTAAGGCTACAGAGCTGGCCACGCAATATATCATCAATAATCCTGATAAAAGTTGGGACATTTTTTCAGGAACAGCGAAAGAATTGCAGAATGAACTGAATGAGCGGGCATGGGTAGATACTTTGCCTCGCTTTGCATTGCGTCCAGCTGCTTTTGATAAGGGGCGTTATCTTGACTTTCAATCCTTCTTGAAAAATTCTGGCTTAATTACCACAGAGGCTGACATTTCGGACATCGCCATCGATATCAGCACTGATTAGAAATAGATTTAACCCATGGTCAACCTGAAACATCAGCCTATTTATAATGAGGTTCACATAAATGGCAGCGTCACGCTGTCTGGAACAGCGATCTTGGATAATATCAATCTGACTATAAAGGCCGGGCAATGGACTGCGTTACTAGGTCAGTCAGGTTCCGGCAAATCAACCCTCTTAAGACTTATCGCGGGGTTAGATACAGGTGCTGACTTTACCGGCTCAATTACGTGTTCACCACAAGTTAACCTGTCCGGCAATGTCAGCTATATGGCTCAGGATGATTTGCTTCTGGACTGGGCAAACGTACTTCAGAATGTTTGTCTTGGCGCAAGATTGCGGGGGCAGGGTAGTGACGAGATAAAAGCGAGACGTATAATTCAAAAAGTGGGGCTCAAACAGCATGCTCATAAGCGACCGCAGTCTTTGTCTGGTGGACAACGGCAACGGGTTGCACTTGCCCGCACTTTGATGGAGCAAAAATCAATAATTTTGCTTGATGAGCCGTTTTCTGCGCTTGATGCTCGCACACGCACAGATATGCAGGATCTAGCCGCAGAACAGTTCAAAGAGCGGACTGTAATTTTGGTGACGCATGATCCGGGTGAGGCGGTGCGACTGTGCCAGTCTATTTATCTGTTACAGGACTGTTCTATAAATTCGATTAACGCACTTTCACCGCCTTTCCCCAAATCCATTAATGATAAAGCCATGTTTGCGCTTCAGTCTGCATTAATGACCCAGATCCGGCAAAGTGAGCGAGCGGACATATGAACCAGAATAAATCGCGGTATTCAAGCTTGATTTACAGTCTAGCTGCTCTTGCCGGACTGATTGTTGTCTGGCAAGGGGTTGTCCTATTCACAGGTGTACCGCGCTTTATTCTGCCGCCACCAGCGCTTGTTTTTTCAGCCTTTGTTGAAAATTGGCGTTTGATTACAGATCATGGGCTGGTCACATTTATTGAGGTGATACTAGGACTTATAATTGGCATTATTTTAGGTATAGCCACAGCTCTGCAACTTGAAATATCACCTACTGCTAGGTTATTTTTGCGTCCGATACTTGTGTTCAGCCAGGCCATACCTGTATTTGCGCTGGCGCCTGTGCTTACCCTATGGCTTGGCTATGGATTGATTTCCAAGGTCACCATGGCCGTGTTAATCATTTATTTTCCTGTTACTTCTGCTTTTTTTGATGGGTTGAGAAAAACACCCTCGGGCCTCCTTGATCTCGCAAAGGTCATGCAAGCCACAAATCTGCGCACATTGTTTTACTTAAAAATTCCGGCTGCAATGCCTTCATTATTATCTGGGATCAGGCTTGCAGCAGTATATGCGCCAATCGGCGCAACCATAGGAGAGTGGGTTGGATCATCAGAAGGGCTGGGCTATCTCATGCTTCTTGCAAATGGTCGGGTAAAAACAGATTTAATGTTTGCTGCATTATTCACACTAGGTGCGTTGTCTATTGCTCTTTATGGCATCATAAATGTAACTATAAACAAATTTTTATTCATTTATGAAAACTCGTCTAACAACAATGCTTTTTGATTCTAAACTGTCTAAAAATTCTGACACGAAATATTAAGTCAGCTTAGGCAAGAAGCGCAAAATAATTTTTCCTATGTTTCTGTTCACCTTTATTCTCTCTCTTTAAATTGGGGGGCGCGTGTCACATGTCATTGTCCTGCTGTGTATATTATATTCCAAAGTAAAATCAACCCACCTCTGAAGAACAAGAGAATGTGACTGTGTCATTTAAGTATGGTAAAATCTATTTTGCTCAGCTTGTTACTAGATGTGCCGTATAGCTAATATTAAACGCTTCTTTTCAATCACTTGTACTCATAATTTAGAGTTTTACAATAAAATTATTGAGTGAATAAACGCCACAACTGCAAAAATCCTTTTGCTATTTGTGTCATCCCTAAATAAGACTAATTTTGCACTCTTTTTGTTTGGGTAAAGATATAAGAGAGGCGTACTGTTCGAACTTATTTTTTTGAGAAGGTCAAATGGCAAGCAAACAGAAAAATAAAATACTTGAAATTAAAAATTTAACAATAAAACTCCCTAAAAGAGCAGACCGTGAATTAGCGGTTGAAAACGTAAGTTTAGATATTTTCCGAAACGAGATTCTATGTATTGTTGGCGAAAGTGGCTCAGGAAAATCTATCATGAGCAGCGCCATAATGAGAGATGTACCCGATGCCCTAGAGGTTTCTTCTGGTAAAATAGTTTTTAAAGGTAAAGATATCTTAAAAATGACAAGAAAAGAAATTAACTCGCTGAGGGGTGATAAGATTTCAATGATTGGTCAAGAACCAATGGCTGCTCTAAATCCAAGTATAAAAGTTGGCCGACAGGTAGATGAAGTATTTGAATTGCATCAATCAAATTTAAACCCCGAACAAAGGAAACTTGAAACATTAAAATTGTTTGAACAGATGGGATTACCTAAGCCAGAGCGCATATATAATAGTTATCCGCATCAGATATCAGGTGGTCAGAGTCAAAGGGTTGTTATTGCAATGGCTCTTGCATGCAAGCCAGATATTCTTATTGCTGACGAACCCACTACCGCTCTTGATGTTACAACACAGGCAGAAATACTTAAATTATTTAATGACCTTCGTAATTTATATGACAACGCGGTTATTTTTATTACTCATGATTTCGGTGTTGTTGCCGATATAGCCGACAGAGTAGCAGTGATGTGCTGGGGGAGGGTGGTTGAAGAGGGAAAGAAAAACGAAATTTTGATGAAACCCCAAGACCCATACACAAAATTATTAGTAGATGCGATGCCTTCTTTGGAAGCACTTCGGAGGCCTAAATCCAAAAGAAATCAAGAGGCATTAATAAGGGTAGCTAACCTTCACAAAATTTATGGAAAAGATGACACCCAGGTTCATGCCGTAAATGATGTAAGTTTTGCGCTTAAGGCTGGTGAGACACTTGGTATTGTTGGGGAGAGCGGCTCAGGTAAGTCTACATTGGCAAAATCCATCATACGTCTTGTTGAACCGAGCTCGGGCGCAGTAACACTGAATGAGCAAGATTTCTTAAATTTGACTGGAAACGAGCTCGTAAAAGCACGAAAAAATATTCAAATGGTATTTCAGGATCCATTTGGCTCATTGAATCCTTCTCAAACCGTAGAATATATGATCACGCGAGGGATGATGCTTCAAGGAATTGACAGAAGCACTGCGAGGCAAAAAACATTAGAATTGCTCGAGAAGGTTGGGTTGTCATCGGCTGCACTCAAGAGAAAACCTCGGAACTTTTCAGGTGGGCAAAGACAACGGATTGGGATTGCTAGAGCTTTATCTTTAGGCCCTGATGTTATCATCGCTGATGAAAGTGTATCTGCTTTAGATTTGTCTGTGCAAAAACAAGTACTAATATTACTCAACCAACTACAAAAACAATTTAAGATGGCTATTATTTTTATAACACATGACCTTAGGGTTGC
>DEBO01000005.1:14281-17347 GCA_002348585.1 Alphaproteobacteria bacterium UBA2954
GTATTTAATAATCCTAAAGATAACTACACCAAAAAACTTTTGAATTCAGCTCCAGGTAAAAATTGGCATCCTCCAAGGTTAATGCCTTCAGAGGCAAAAAAAATTGCTAAACTTGTTTCTAGAGAATAACTTTTTTGCTGTATCTGATTAGGAATCTAGAGAGTAGTCTCCTGGATGTGTTGTTTGTGAACCATTCCCGATGCATGTCGAAGGTCATTAAAAAGTTCAACCATGAGATGATCTAGATGAGCCCCATCAAATCCCAAAGGGAAGGTCTGGTGTTTCAATGAAGTGGTCTAGGACCTTGTAAACAACTCACCTAAGGAGTTCCCTCTGTTAAACCTAAATGTCGCATAATGTATATTATGTATTAGTTTAATTAGAGTTCCAACTCGAATCGCATGCCATCATATCCTGGTTCAACCCGGTCAGGACAAATGCTTTTTAATTTTTGGTAATCGGCCTCTAGGCCAAGATGAGTAAGAACAGCCTGTTCTGGCTTAACACGGTCAATCCAAGAAAAGGTCAAATCATAATGCGCATGAGCCTGATGAGGTTGCTCACGCAACGTTTCAACAATCCACAATGGAACGCCAGCCAGAGCTGAAAAACTTTCTTCAGGCATATCATTTAGATCAGTTGAATAACCACAAACATCATTAAAAATGAAACCAAGGGAGTCATTTAGGCCATGTTTTTGATATAAAACGTTAATATTTACATCACCAATTTCAATTGTTTCGCCAGCCGTAATTGTCCGCATCTCCAAAGGTGGTTTAAAATATGACGGCGAATTAAGATTTTTTTCAAACATATACGGAACTCGACCCGTAATATCTGACCCGTGATGGGCAGTCGCATATAAAGGCACCTTTACTTGTTCTGGCCAGTAAAAAACTCGTAAATCATCTAGGCCTGCAACATGATCCGAATGAGTGTGCGTGATTAATACTGCATCAATTTTTGTCAAATTATGCGGTAGCAACTGATTACGGATATCAGGTCCGGCGTCAACCAAGATGTTAGTTGTTTCAGTTTGCACTAACAAAGCGCAACGCTGACGTCTGTTTTTTGGTTCATTTGGATCACACTTTCCCCAACCTGCCTGTCCAAGACAAGGAATGCCCACAGAGGTACCGCAGCCCAGCATAGTCACAGTGAGTAGCCCCATTTATCTGCCTTCCTTTGCTGCTGACATATTTGCAAATAAACGCAAAGTATTCTCTCTAGTTAGCTCTGCCATGTGTTCTGTGCTGGTGTTTCGCACTTCAGCCAACCTTTCTAGAACATGGCGCGTATAGCCTGGTTCATTTGTTTTACCGCGAAAAGGCATTGGGGCAAGAAAGGGTGAATCTGTTTCTACAAGCAGTCGCTCAGCAGGTAATTCACTTGCAATTTGGCGCAATTCTTGTGCTTTGCCAAAGGTCAGAATGCCTGAAAAACTAATGTAAAAACCAATATCAACTGCTCGTCTTGCCAACTCAGCCCCAGAACTGAAACAATGCAATACACCAGTGAATGGACCCTTCGACATCTCTGTTTCAAGAATTTCTGCCATATCAGCATCTGCATCACGAGCATGAACAATTATGGGCTTTCCTGTCTGGCGAGCAGCCTCTATTTGAATTCGGAAGCTTTCCGCCTGAACCTTACGGGGGGCATTATCGTAAAAATAATCTAACCCTGCCTCGCCTATAGCCACGCATTTAGGGTGATCAGCTGCGACTAGTATAGCTTGCAAATTACAGGCATCCGGCTCAGAAGATGCTTCATGGGGGTGAACGCCAGCGCTAAACCAGACATTATCGTAGGTTTCAGCCAGTCGGCGTGGTCCGTTAGCTGCGCTGAGTTTTACCCCAATTGAAATCACCTCTGTTACACCCAATGCCCTGGCGCGATATAGCACTTCATCTATTCTGCCTTCGAATTGTGGATAATCCAAATGAGCGTGGGTATCAATAATTGAAAGCTCATTTTCCATCAGGTTGCCTCGTCTTCACTGAAGCGAGGGAATACTCCAGAGGGTTTGTCAATTTTACGTCCAGCGATAAGGCGGTCTGCCCCACCTAGTCTATCAAAATTGCGTTCGTCTGATTTGACCTTCAACTGGTCTAAAAGCTGCTCTGCACTGTTTGGAATGATTGGTTGTAACAGAATAGCGACCTGCCTGATAGTTTCGAGCAGAACGCCCAGAACATCGGCCATTCTGTTCGGGTCGGTCTTGCGCAACGCCCATGGCGCCATTTGATCAATGTAGCGGTTTGCAGCGGCTACAACCTCCCAGATTTGCTTTAAGCCATCATGAAAAGCCTGTTGGTCGTAAAATGTCCGTACAGTGTCTAGTAGCCCATCAGCCGCAACGAGCAGCTGTTCGTCTTCATGCTGCAATGACTTAGGAACCGCAGGTAGAACACCATTAAGGTTTTTAAATACAAAGGAAAGAGTCCGTTGAGATAAATTTCCAATATCGTTTGCTAAGTCACTGTTAATACGTTGAATAAATGAACTTCGTACAAAGTCTCCATCGCGCCCAAAAGGCACTTCTCTTAGCAAGAAGTACCGAGTTTGATCACAGCCGAATTCGTCAACTAACCGTAATGGGTCAATAACGTTTCCCAAAGATTTTGATATTTTTTGGCCCTCATTTGTCCACCAACCATGTGCAAAAACACGTTTTGGTAGGGGCAAATCTGCTGCCATTAGAAATGCGGGCCAATAGACGGCATGAAAGCGAAGTATATCCTTTCCTACCAAATGCAGATCAGCAGGCCAAAATCTTTCAAACTCTGCCCGCTGCTCCTGCCAATCAAGTGCTGTAATGTAATTTGTCAGCGCATCAAGCCAGACATACATGACGTGTTCTGGGTGGCCGGGTACAGGCACCCCCCAATCAAATGTTGTCCTGCTGACAGATAGGTCTTTTAAACCACCAGATACGAAATTAATGATTTCCTTTCGTTTTGATTCGGGAGCGATAAAATTTGGATTAGCTTCGTAATAGTCAAGAAGTGGCTGTTGCCATTCAGATAAATTGAAAAAATAAGAAGGTTCTTCAACCCATGAAAC
>DEBO01000101.1 GCA_002348585.1 Alphaproteobacteria bacterium UBA2954
CACTGGACAAAATTCATGCAGGCGAACCAGAAGCCAAAACGGTTATCCGAGGATCAGGGCTGCCTGTTCCTCGTTTTGTTTCCTTGAAATCAGATGTTGTAAATATGCGTGTTGGCCCAGGCCATGAATACCCTCTGCAATGGGTGTATCTGCGAAAAAATCTGCCTCTGAAGGTTATTTCAGAATTTGATGTCTGGCGTAAAGTTGTTGATCATGAGGGCGAAACCGGCTGGGTACATGGCCAACTCGTCTCTCTTAAACGATATAGCGTTATTACTAGCTCTAATGCCAAATTAAGAGCTGATCCCAGTCAGCAAGCTAGCGTAACTGCAGTTGCAGAAGCAGGAGTGCTGATGGAAATCCAGTATTGTGACGGGCAATGGTGCCGACTGGGAACAGAAAATGCCAAAGGGTGGCTAGAACGTCACCAGTTTTGGGGCGTCTTGCCCAATGAAGAGCTAAACTGATTAGAGGATGACCACCAGGCATGGTTTTTTCTCCTGATATGATCTAAAAGTTAAGGTATAAAATTATTGATAGGTTTTCACATGTCTCTGGTTCACAAAAAAGCATTTACCTATGATGATCTTATTTCCTGTGCAAAAGGTAAACTTTTCGGCCCGGGAAACCCACAATTACCTTTGCCACCAATGCTGATGACAGACCGCATAACATCCATAACGGAAACGGGTGGTCAGTTTGATAAAGGCTATATTGAAGCCGAATTGGATATCTATCCTGATTTATGGTTTTTCCCCTGCCATTTTGAAGGTGATCCTGTTATGCCAGGGTGTCTTGGCATGGATGGCCTGTGGCAGCTAGTCGGCTTCCACCTCGGCTGGCTTGGCGGTCTAGGTAAAGGTCGTGCCCTATCTGTAGGTGATGTGAAGTTTACAGGGCAAATTCTGCCTACCGCTAAACTTGTAACCTTCCAACTTGATATCAAGCGCGTGTTGATGCGCCGACTGGTAATGGGCATTGCAGATGGTCGGGTCCTTTGTGACGGCAAGACTGTGTTCGAAGCAAAAGATATCCGTGTAGGCCTGTTTGGGGCAGATGGAACAGAAACATGAGACGTGTAGTAATTACGGGCATTGGTATTGTCTCCTCTATTGGCACAGATGCTGATTCAGTCACTCAGTCACTTCGAGAGGCCAAATCTGGCATTGTTGCTGCCCCTGACTATGAAGAATTGGGATTCCGCTCACAGGTAAAAGGGGCTGTTGATATTGATCTTACCGCTCATATTGAACGCAAGCAAATGCGCTTCGTGGGTGAAGGAGCGGCCTATGCAGTTGTTGCCATGCAGCAGGCGGTTATTGATTCCGGCCTCACTGCAGCTGAGATATCCAACCCCAGAACCGGCCTGATTGCTGGTTCGGGCGGACCGTCAACAGCCAATATGCTGACCGCTTTTGACACAACCCGCGATAAAGGACCAAAACGGGTTGGACCTTACATGGTGCCTCGCTGCATGTCCTCTACAGTATCCGCCTGTATCGCCACATTCTTCGAAATCAAAGGAGTGAATTATTCCATTTCATCTGCCTGTTCAACCTCAGCACATTGTATTACGGCTGGTACAGATGCGATTCGGTATGGGATGCAGGATATCGTGTTTGCCGGTGGGGGTGAGGAGCTGCACTGGACATTATCTGTACTTTTTGACGCTATGGGCGCAATGTCATCTAAATATAATGAAACGCCAAAGCTGGCGTCACGGGCTTACGATACAGCCAGAGACGGATTTGTCATCGCAGGCGGCGGCGGTATGGTGGTATTGGAGGATTATGAACATGCTAAGGCACGTGGCGCAAAAATCTATGCTGAGATTGTCGGCTATGGTGCTAATTCAGATGGCCATGACATGGTGGCCCCATCAGGCGAAGGTGCTCAGCGCTGCATGAAACTGGCCCTGGACGGGTTTAACGGTGCTGGATTAGAACAGCCTGTGGATTATATCAATGCACATGGCACATCGACCCCGGTTGGTGATGTAAAGGAGCTGGAAGCTATTCAGGCTGTGTTTGGCCCGCGTGACTATCTGCCTATTGTTACCTCGACCAAGTCTCTTACAGGTCATTCACTTGGCGCAACAGGCGTTCAGGAGGCCATCTATACACTTCTGATGATGCAAAATAACTTTATTGGAGCTTCTGCGAATATTATCACACCTGATCCAGCGATTGGGAATATTCCTGTGCCGCAAACCAGAATGGATAACAAAACCATTAACCTCGCTCTTTCAAACAGCTTTGGCTTTGGAGGCACCAACGCTACCCTAGCCTTGGCCAGAATGGCAGATTAGACAGGTTGTCAGCGGATAACGTGGAGAGGGAAAGCTGATGGGAATTCTGCAGGGCAAGCGTGGACTTATCATGGGCGTTGCAAATGAAAAATCTGCAGCGTGGGGCATTGCTGCGATGGCCGCAGAACAGGGGGCTGATCTGGCCTTTACCTATCAGATTGAAGGGTTCAGAAAGCGGCTGGCTCCTCTGGCGTCTTCAGTTGGATCAGACTTCCTCATTCCCTGTGATGTTGCTGAAGAAACAGCTGCGCAGAAGACTTTTGCAGCTATCCGGACAAGATGGGATGCACTGGACTTTGTAGTGCATGCCATTGGATTTTCAGACAAGAGCGAGCTGAAGGGCCCTTATTATAAAACGACACGGCAGAATTTTGAGCAGACCATGCTGATATCAGCCTTCTCTTTTACCGAAATTGCAGCTGAAGCGCGCAAGATAATGCCTGAGGGCGGATCATTATTGACCCTGTCCTATCTGGGCGGTGTGCGGACCACGCCTAATTATAATGTGATGGGTGTGGCAAAGGCCGCCCTGGAAGCGTCAACCCGTTACCTGGCTGTGGATTTGGGCGGTGAGAATATCCGGGTGAACACCCTTTCAGCCGGACCAATGCGTACACTTGCAGGCGCAGCAATTAGCGGTGCGCGCCATATTTTCAGACATTCGGAGCAACAGGCTCCGCTTGGCCGCAACCCCGATATCAATGAAGTTGGGCGGGCTGCTGTTTATCTGTTATCTGATCTGGCGTCTGGAGTGACTGGTGAAACTCATTATGTCGATGGTGGTTATCACCATATCGGTGTGCCTCGCGAAACTGAATAAACACAACCACTAACAACGTTAAAAAGACACCTGCAAATATAGATGCCTCTTTAATATCTTTTGTTTAAAGCAGGACTGATTAATCAGCAGCTTTTTCTCCAGTTTCAAGATCAGCACCTGTTTCCTGGTCAACCCGCTTCATGGACAGCTTAACTTTGCCACGGTCATCAAAGCCAATAACTTTGACTTTGACCATATCGCCTTCCTTGCAGACATCTGTTGTCTGAGCGACACGCTCATTTTTCATCTCAGAGATATGAACAAGGCCATCGCGCGCGCCAAGGAAATTGACGAAAGCACCGAAATCAACTGTCTTCACAACTTTACCTGTGTAAATCTCACCAAGTTCAGGCTCAGCAACAATCTCACGGATACGTGTGAGAGCAGCATCGCTCGATGTCTGGCTGACAGCTGCAACAGATACGCTGCCATCATCCTCAATATCAATTTTTGCGCCTGTTTCCTCAAC
>DEBO01000009.1 GCA_002348585.1 Alphaproteobacteria bacterium UBA2954
TTTTTTTCTTCAAAAAGAGAAAAATACTCCAACATGGAATGAACTTTGGGGTTGAGATCTTCTCTATTCTCCCATGCTGGTGGCATCATTGAAACAACGGCGTCCACCAAGTCCAACCCTTCGTCAAAAACGCGGGCGTTCAGTGTTTGATCAAAACGGCATGAATCAGATTGGCCTTTAGGCCTTATGATGGAACTATTCTTAGATGAAGCAATAGCAGCTTCAGATAGTCTGTTTTTTTTATCGGTGTTTAATTCACCATTATGAGCCATAAGCCTGAAAGGCTGTGCCATTGTTGGGTGTGGGTCTGTGTTTGTGGAAAATCGTGTATGAAAGTAGAGTGTGTGTATTTTTTGGTCTCTGCTCTGCAAGTCACTGAAATATGGAATAATTTCCCACGAATTTAAACGTCCTTTTAAAACCTGTAGACGCGATGAAATAGATAACGGATATAGGCCCTTCAAAGCAGGGTCAACGTACGCAACGGCCTCTATCTCTAATAAAATCTTATGAATTCGAGTTTCTAAATTTTGTCCAAACTGAGAGTCACTTGGAGCAAAAATCCATTGTTTGATTGGAAGTTGTTTAGAGACAGACCGCTCACTTATTTTAGTATTGTCAACTGGCAGATCTCTTAACAAGAGGGTGCTCATACCTGCGTTCTGAAGTTTTTCTTCTACAAGACGTATTGCATTTTGATGTTGACTACTATCTTCAGGAAGGAAAAAGTTTCCTACGCCAAATGTGCCGACTTTTAACTTTCGTCTAGTCAAAAGCGAGAAAAAGTTTTCAGAGAGGTCGATAGAAATACCAGCGCCATCGCCAACACCCTCAGAAGACATTCCGCCTCTGTGAGGAACAGCGCAAAGAGCTTCTTGGCCCAAAGTAAGAAGCTCATGAGACTGCTTTCCGTCTTTTCGCGTTAGGAATCCAACACCACAGGAGCTGTATTCGATATCCGCATCGTAAAGTCCGACAGACGCAATGGTATTTTTCATTCTTTCACAATCCTATTGAATAGAAACTGTCGCTTACACAAGCTGTGGCTCAAGTGTTGAGCTCAAACCGGTCAATTAATAAATATTAGTGACCAAGAGATGCACTCTTTAAATTGTGTTTTTCTGACTACGAAACTTTGTAGTCATTACTCTAGTGAATGATTCAAACTAGATCTCTGCACTTTAGGTCAATACTATTTACCCTTTTTTTTGCCAAAATGCAAGTTTTTCCTTCTTTGATACGCAAATTTATAACCAAAAAGGTCATTTTACTTTCAAAATAAATCAATATTTTCTAACTTAACTCTGTAGTTGTCGCCAGATGACCACACGATCTGCATGAATTACTTAATTTTTGGGAAATACACAATTTTTATAGCAATACTTAAATTTCTTAATCTGTTCTAAAATCAAGTCACCCATGACAGCCCTGAACATTATACTCATCTCACTCATACAAGGCATCACTGAATTTTTGCCTGTATCCTCGTCTGGCCATCTGATACTTCTCCCCGCCCTGAGCAACTTTGCTGACCACGGCCAAACAGCAGATGTCGCTGCCCATCTTGGCACATTGGCCGCTATTCTTCTTTATTTACGTCGTGATCTGGCGCTTATGGTCACCTCTGTTTTGCCACTGACCAAAATAGATGGAGCCAGTCAACATCTTGTAAAGTTGTTAATTTTAGCAAGTTTACCCGTAATTTTAGTTGGCCTTGCCTTTGAAATTTTATCGCCATCTATTCTACGGTTGGCTATTACCGTTGCGCTTGCTAATATTACTTTTGCTGGCTGGCTATACTGGGCGGATCGGCAACCTGTCACCCATATGCTTCACAAAAATGATGGTGGCTACGATTGGCTTCAACTGACAGTCCAGCAGGCAATATTGATTGGTTTTGCCCAGGTAGCCGCGCTTATTCCAGGAGCCTCGCGAAGCGGTGTGACGATGACTATGGCCCGGCAACTAGGCCTCGACAGGCTTTCTGCTGCCCGGTTTTCACTGCTGCTGTCTGTACCAGTGATTGGAGGGGCGGTAATTCTCAAAACAATTAACATGTTCATAGCAGAAGCGCAGCCTGATATGCCTGCCTTAGCAGCAATTACCGGCTTGTCCTTTATCTGCGCTCTTGGGGCTATCCGCTGGATGATGGGCTGGCTGACCACGGCCAACTTTACCATTTTTGTTCTCTACAGGCTAGCCTTAGGCACATTACTGCTTAGCTTGATTATGGCGGGTATCATCAGCTAATCTGTTAAGGAAAATCGCCGGGAGCAAACCGGCCCCCGGGACGAAACTGCATCAGATAATCTGGCACAACACTCTCTATAGCTGTTGGCATGATACCCAATTCGGTAAGGCCTAGTGCCGATTTCTGACAGACATTATCCACTTTGAGCAATTTCAACTGGTCGAGCGTTAATGGCGGATTTGGCAGCAAGCTACAAAGCGCAGCTGGTAAGCGGGCAACCGAAAAGGGGACAGGCACAAGCAATCGGCGGCGGCCAACACATGTCAGTGTGAAGCGCATTAGATCAGCAAAACTATAGGTCTGCGGGCCGCCAAGCTGATAGATCTTACCTTTAGCCTCTTCCATAATCAGGGCGGCCATTACCGCATCAGCAACATCACCTACATAGACAGGTTGCATCAAACTTGTCCCGCCTCCAATAAGAGGCAAGGCAGGTGAGAACATGGCCATTTGCCCAAACCGATTAAAGAAATTATCGCCTGGCCCAAAAATTATCGACGGCTGCATAATTACTGCATCCGGAAACTGGCGCAACAGGCCCCGCTCACCTTCAGCTTTTGTGCGCGCATATGTAGATTGCGACTTCAACTTTGCCCCTAGCGCGGACAAATGCACGACCTGACGACATCCGGCTTCTTTTGCCATTCGACCAATCCGCGCAGGTAATTCTGCCTGAAGCGCAGGAAAAGTTTGCTGACCAGAGGGGGCCAAAATACCAACAAGATTGATTACAATTTCCGCAGGTGAAATCACAGACAGCAAATCTGCATCAATCTGCGCATTGCCTGGAATAGCAGTCAACTGACCTATTGCTCCACCTGTCTTCAGCCGCTTTGCGCGCTCAGCATTTCTAGCCAATATTATCACACGTGCACCAGCATTGAGCAATTTTTCAGTCAGAGCACGACCAACAAAGCCTGTGCCACCAATCAAACTCACTGTTTTTCCAGACAGATCACTCATTACTACACAGTTTCCTCTTAGCGTCGCTGAACAGCAATTTAAATATTAGGATCAAACATTACAGGAAAGCTCCCGAAATAACAGAATAAATGAAATATTTTCCATTAGGAAAAGATTGACACATTCAAGCGTTTGATTATTGTGAGCGCAACAATAGCACTATAGGTTACACTGCGCAGATCGCCTCTGTGCCCAGGTGGCGGAATTGGTAGACGCGCTGGCTTCAGGTGCCAGTGGCCATTATGGTCGTGGAAGTTCGAGTCTTCTCCTGGGCACCATCTTAGATGTTCCATCTCATATAACCAATTTAACTACAGCTTTACTGCCAGTTTATGTGAAGCACTTATGCTGCCAACACGCACAAATATTTCTCAGTTTGTTTCACAGTAGATGCTCACCGTTATCAGTACAGGGAAACTAGGCATTGAGATGCTGCACAGAAATCTTCTGGTAATGGAATGACCTTAAGTGATGACACATCTTCCTTTATAAATACACCTTCAATGCATCACTTAACTCTGCACTGCGATTGATTACACATCATGTGACCCACCCCATGCATGGGCCATAGGGGGTGTACAGGTATTATGTTCCTCTGATTGGTTGATCGCTTATTCTTTTGAAAAATATAATTAGAAAAACTGCTAATCCGCTTAAAATGCCAGCACCGATAAAGGATGGAACATAACTCAGCAATGTGTCACGAGCCCACCCTGCAGAGGTGGCTGCAATGGCAGAACCAAACTGGTGAGCGGCAAATATCCATCCAAACAGAATTGGTCCGTTGACTGTACCAAAATGCTTACTTGCAAGACGGACAGTAGGTGGCACGGTAGCAATAAAATCTAGACCGAAGAAAATAGCCCATAAAATTAAGGTATAAAATTCAAATCCACTATATGGCAAATAAAGGAGCGATAAAGCCCTAAGACCATAATACCACATCAGTAAATGATAATTATTATATCTATCAGATAGCCAGCCCGAACCAATGGTACCAATAAAGTTGAAAATGCCCATAATGGCTAGATATGAAGATGCGGCGACGATGCCGACATTATTGTCTGCGCAAAAGGGAATAAAATGTTGGCCAACAATACCCGTAGACGATAAACCACAGATCATAAATGTAGAAGCTAATATCCAGAATGCAGGCTCATTCGCGGATTTAAACAAAACGTTTAGACTGGTTAAAAATGCGTTTTTTCCATCATGCCTAGGTGGCGTAAACATTTCTTTTTCACCGAGAGGCGTGAGCCTTAAATCATATGGCCAATCTTTTGAAAATAATAGAAACAACAGAGCTGAAAAAAAACCACCAATTATTGGAATGACGAGCGCATACCGCCAATCAACTACGGTAGTCAACCATGCCAACAAAGGAACAAACAATAACTGACCTGCGGCAAAGGCAGAGGCAAGAATACCAACGACTAATCCGCGCCTGCGCACAAACCAGCGTGTAGCAACCGTTGCAGCTAAACCGACGCCTATAATGCCAGCGGCGGCCCCCATTAAACAACCAACTGAAAGTAATAAATGCCATCTTTGGTCTGCTTGGGTTATCAGAAACAAGCCACAGGTATTCATTGTTGCTGCCGTTAACACAACATTTCTAACGCCAATTTTAAGCATTAACGCACTAGCAAAGGGAGCAAAACAGGCTAATACGACATACATCAGGCCAATAGCGTTTGATACATCTGAAATTTGCCAGTCAAACTCGCGTGTTATAGGCAGTATTATTATTTGAGGCACGGTGGATACAGAAGACGAGACCATTGTAGTTATAAATACAAGAGCCGCCATAACCCAGCCATAATGGACGCCATATCGTGCAAGACACCTGTTGGTAAACTCAGCTAACATTTCGTCTCCGTGTAAAGCATTAATTTAGGCTATCAGTCTCCATGCACCGTGCAACAACAGTTTACCTAATTCCACAATCATATTTACATTCAATATGTGTTATTATGCATGGGGCAGGTTCCATGATGTTTAGACATATTAAATGCAGAGATGATAGATTCTGACGCGATAATTACAACAGGTACTGAAAAAGTGGCTTATTCAGTGTGATTTTTGTTTCTCAAGTCCTGCTGATAACTCTGACATAGAAATTAGTTTATCCAGGTCATCTCCAGATGAATGTACTAATACTCAAATACAATCGTTTTGACTTTGATAAAAAGGCGTATATGGCACGTTTTCCGGAATTAAGATTTGTTCACCTTGTTTCACTAGCGTTTGTTGCTCTTAATTATCCCCATGAAACAAGGTGTACTCTACCTCTAACAAATATGCTATAGTTTCGATTTCTTCGTGAATATGAGGAACTGAATGAACTCCTGGTGGCATAGGGAGAACATTCATAAACACTATTTGAGAGCCTGCGGTCTTTCTTTATACACCCGCATTGTAGGTAACGCCCTGTGCTCCCAGATATGTCTCACCAGGTTTTATCAAAATAACATTTTTTCTTTCAATTTGATCTCCAAACAATAATTTCCAAAGCACAATTCAAACATCAGTTTTTTATGCTAGAACAGAAATCTCAAAACCTCCTAATAATATTTTTCTCAGACCGAACATGGGCCATAGGGGTAGGTCACTTGATGTGTAATCACTCGCCTAGACTAAACAAAAATGATACTAGCTTGAGCAAATACAAGAAGGACACATTTAATAGGATTTTGAAAATTGAGCATTAATAAACTTACTTATTTGACTTTAGGTGGCCCAATATCGGCATTAATCGCTGTAATATGCTTTTCGTTGAATGATATGTGTATAAAGTTTATCAGCGGAGATTATTCCCTGCATCAAATAGTTTTTTTTCGCTCAATTATTGGACTTGGAGTGCTGCTTGGCCTCTTAGTACCGTTTTCAGGAGGTCTTCTATCTCTTCGCACACAGAGATTAGGGCTACATCTGCTGAGAGGCTTATGTGTGGTTTTTGCCAACCTTTGTTTCTTTCTGGGATTAGCCAGCCTTCAACTTGCTGACGGCGTCGCCATATTTTTCATAAGTCCTCTACTAATTACAGTTTTCTCCGTAATATTCCTAAAGGAGACAGTTGGTCTTCATCGCTGGTCTGCTATTTTTGCAGGCCTAGTCGGCGTTACCGTAATTTTGCGACCAGGCTCATCTGCATTTCAATTTGCTTCATTTCTTCCTCTTGCAGCAGCTTTTGGTTATGCCAGCCTTCATATGCTTACCCGCTACATTGGCAGAACCGAAAGCGCACTGACTATGTCATTTTACATTCAGGTCACGTTTTTTCTTGTCTCTTGTTTGTTTGGAGTTGCTGCAGGAGGTGGCCAATTTGCAGGGAACGAGGATGCCTCTCTTGAATTTTTAATGAGAGCGTGGGTTTGGCCTTCGTTAGAGGACTTTCCATTATTTGTGTTAATTGGTTGCGCAAGTGCATTTGGTGGTTTCTTTATAAGCTACGCTTACCGTAACAGTGAGGCTGGGATTATCGCACCATTTGAATATTTTGCGATGCCGTTGGCTGTTTTCTGGGGCTATATTGTATTTGCGCACTGGCCAGACCGTATATCTTTTTTAGGCATGACTCTTGTCGTTGGTGCTGGCCTGTACTTAATCTGGCGCGAGATGAGAGCAAAATCTTCAGCAGTTAAGGATACACCGCGCTACCGACGTTAGGAATAGACTTTACCCTGTTTTTCTTGAAGCGTAGCTAGGGTAATCTAATCGTAGCAGTTTCCTATCAGTCCAACTTGCGTAATCATTAGTCTCAGAGATTATCCAATCAACGTCAATTTACTCTGTTGCGAGGCTTCATCGTGGTCTTTTGACAAAACTGATTTTCTGCCGTTATTATAAACGCTAGTTGAAAACGGAGTTGATTATGACGGATGCAGAGGATAGTTGCTGTGTAAACTCTTGTTGCGCAGAAGGTTGCTGCAGCGATGATTGTGCTAATAACTGCGAAGCTTCTTGCTGCAACGATGGATGCTGCAGTGAAAATTGCAACGATAGTTGTTGCTAAGTGGAAAATATAAATAGGATAGTAGATCTTCCATTTTAATGGGGACTTTGGGCAGTATTTTGGTAAATGTTTGTCCAGAATGAAGCTGGCTCAGAGTTTGCACTTGTCCTGTGGGTTATGAATAAAGTATGAGGGTTTTTCAGATTGTTTGCTTGAACCTCTAAAGGATGTAAAACCAGCATGCTTGAAAAAGCGAAACTTGGAAAATCGTAAGCTTGCGAAGAATTTTATTGCCCAGTGTAGGGCACGCTTTG
>DEBO01000049.1:0-3100 GCA_002348585.1 Alphaproteobacteria bacterium UBA2954
TCTATTATGGGACAGACCATCAAGAATGGACGGCGCGGGTCACTTAGCTGTGAACTGACAGTTACAGGCCGTCAGGGTCATGTCGCATATCCGCATCTCGCGAATAATCCGATACCGGCCCTGTTTGCTATGTTGGCCCCTGTCAATTCTACCGAACTTGATAATGGTACGGCTTATTTTGGCCCCAGCACAGCAGAGGTCACGGGCCTGAAAATCCCAGATCCAGCCAGAAATGTGATTCCTGATCAGGTGACGGCACAGTTCAATATCCGTTTTAACACTGAACACACTGCTGACAGCTTACAAGTATGGCTGGATGAACATTTTGGCCGTTTAGCAGAAAAGTTACAGGTGGTTTATGAGGCGCAATTCTGGTCAAATGCTTTGCCTTTCATCACTGAAGCCAGTGACCATCTAAATATTGTTAGAGAAACGGTTGAACAGGTAACGGGTCAGCAACCGGACTTATCAACAACAGGAGGCACGTCAGATGCCCGCTTCATCGCAAAAATCTGTCCGGTGGCGGAATTCGGGCTGATCGGCCAGACCATGCATCAGGTTGATGAACATGTTAGGTTGGCGGATATTGAAACATTAACAGAGATATATTTTCAATTGATCAGGCAGATGGACAGCTAGCATTATGCAGACAAACCCCTACTCACCCCGTTCCGTTGTTCAGTGTTTGACCTCCGCCTTTGATGTGGTTGCCGGGCGGGTAAAGCCCGACGAGGTTTTTGACTTTTCTGCTTATGGCTTCTGGCAGGCTGTCTTTGGAAACTGGATTTTGGGTATTGTCCTAGCTGTTTTTCCTCTGTTTGCCCTGGGTGTGAAATTTATTGTTCTATTCGTGATTATCTCTCTGGTATCAATACTTTTATATGCACTGATGGTTTGGCATGCGCTGGTCTGGATGGGCAAGGTAGATCGGTTTACCCGGTTTCTTGTGCCTTATTTATGGGTAGGATCACTTCAGGTGGTGCTGTTTGGGCTCATCACAATAGCAATGCAGATGACAGGGATAGGCATGTTACAAATTGTTATTCTGCCTGTTGCGGTCTGGATTTTGATTTGGCTGTTCAGGCTGGCACGTGATCAACTAGGTGTCAGTACGTTTGTGGCAATTTGCTTTGTGATTGGCCGTTTCGCAGTGGAACTTGCCATTGGATTGCTGGCAGGTGTGCAGACAGGAATTGGACTTGGTTAATTCATTTTTTTACCTGATTTCGGTCTAGTTCATAATAAATCTGCGTCAGATACAGGCCCTGTGGCGGGGCTGTGGGCCCAGCCCCTGCCCGATCCTTTGCATCCCGAATTTGGGTAAAGGCGGCAACATCCCATTTGCCCATACCGACCTGAACCAGACTGCCGGTGATATTTCTGATTTGGTGATACAGAAAGGATCTGGCCCTAGCAGTAATGTGAATTTCATCATCTGCCATCAGAACAGACAGAGAATCCATTGTCCTGATAGGCGAATTGGCCTGACAACCGGCTGCTCGGAAACTGGAAAAATCAAATCTGCCGATCAGGGTCTGTGCAGCTTCATGCATCGCAGTAGCATCCAGTTTTGCACGATGATGCCAGACTGCATTTCGGCGCAGGGCTGAGGGGGCGGGGCGGGCCAGGATACGGTAAAGATAGCTGCGCTGAACCGCATCAAACCGTGCGTTGAATGCGGCTGCAACAGGCTGTGCTGAGACAACAGAGACCTGATGTGTTTCCAGCAAGGCATTCAGACCGCGCATGACATCTGTCGCCGTAAAGTGGGTGGGCACATCAAGGTGGGCAGCTTGTCCAGTTGCATGAACACCGGCATCTGTGCGTCCTGATCCCTGCACCGGGGTTGGCCGTGTTGTGAGTTTTTCGGCAGCTTGTTCAAGGATGGCCTGAACGGATGGCCCGTTATCTTGTCGTTGCCAGCCCACAAGACCGGTGCCGTCATATTCGACGCGAATGAGCATACGTTGTAGAGCTCGGGCAGGGGTGGTATCAGTCATGCCGAACCGGCCTCTGGCGGTGTGATAAGTGGTTGTCCAGGTGATAGCTGAACGCCATTCAGCCAGTCACGGGCAGCCATAGCCTGTTTTCCTGCAGGTTGCAGCCTGTCAATCTCCAGGGCAGTTTGCCCGCCACAGGAAAGGATTAGGCCACCAGAGGCAGAAAGACCTAGAAAGTATCCTGGTAAAAAACATCCTGAAAGTAAAACAGAATGAGCCTCAGCAATACTTTTTCCTGAAAGTAGTTTTAGTCGACCTAACGCTGTCTCAATGAACGCGCCTGGTGACGGGTTAAAGGCATTGATCTTACCCTGCAGGTGCCCTGCTGTCAGGGTAAGGTCAAGACGTGCTTCTTCAGTTGATATTTTAGGCGCATAGACTACTCCATCTGCAGCCTGGGCTGTGGCCATGGCTGTTCCTGCAGCTATCTTATCCAGTGTTGTGCACAACAAATCAGCTGTCATTAGACAAAGACGGTCATGCAGCTGACCGGCCGTTATATTAGCTGGTATATCTGTCTCACAACGATCAAATACCGGGCCGGTATCAAGTCCCTTTTCCATCAGCATTGTGCAGACGCCTGTCTTGCGGTCTCCTGCCTCTATTGCCCGCTGGATGGGGGCGGCTCCGCGCCATCTGGGCAGAAGAGAGGCATGACCATTCACACACCCGAATCTGGGCAGGTTCAGAATCGCCTGTGGCAATAAAAGTCCGTAAGCCACCACCACAAAAATATCAGCCTCATGGGCAGCTAGCTCTTCTAATATGGTCGGATCATTAAGCGTTTTTGGCCAGAAGCAGGGCAGGCCCATTTTCTCGGCGGCTGCGCCAACATCTGTTTGCCGTAACTTCATCCCGCGACCTGATTTGCGGGGCGGCTGGGTATACACAGCCGTTACAGAATATCTGTCTGCCAGACGCTGTAGGCTGGGTACAGAAAAAGCCGGGCTTCCCATGAAAATTACCGATAGGCTGTCAGCTGGCTTTATTTGTTCAGTCTGAAGCTCTTTAGTCATTTTGTGTGCGGTTTTCCTTTATTAACTTGCGCATAATCATATCACGTTTCAGCCGGGAAAGATGGTCAAGGAACAAAACGCCGT
>DEBO01000049.1:3494-3654 GCA_002348585.1 Alphaproteobacteria bacterium UBA2954
TCTGCCCTTCAATATCAAGATAGGATACGCGAACTTCAGATGGCCGCACCACTTCGGCATTGTGACCTGGTATCGACAAGCAGCCTTCTTCCATTTTTGTGATTTCTTCTGAAAGCCAGATAATTTCTGGGTTGATCATTTTCCATAAGGACGGCGGCTC
>DEBO01000049.1:3989-11463 GCA_002348585.1 Alphaproteobacteria bacterium UBA2954
TCATCACGGGCACAGTCCATCACGATCACGCGCTTCAGTAAGCCAACCTGATTGGCAGCAAGACCGATTCCTGGTGCAGCATACATGGTCTCTGCCATGTTATTTGCAAGCTGCAGAATGTCATCTGTAATATCATCAACAGGCTGCGCAACTTGACGCAAGACAGGCTGGGGAAGCAGAACAAGAGGCATCAAGGCCATGGGAAAGATACCTTTTCCTTAAAAATAAGTTAAGGCCAAATCGGCCTATACTGTGAATAACCGCACTATGAAGATTTGTCTTGAATTGTGCAAGCATCGCCAGACAGTCATTTCAGATGAAACGCAGACATAATGCTGGTAGACTAGGTGTCATGACAGATTTTCTCCTAATTTTGCCCTGGGGGCTTTTGGGCGGCTGTGTAGTTGGCTTTTTCTTTGTGCTTGCCAAGCGCAGGACAGATGTTCAGACTGCTGCTCCTGAACTGGTTGATTTGCGGGGCCAGCTGTCCATGTTAAGCCAGGCAAGCCAGCAACAGCAGCAGGCCCAGATCGAGCAGATGTCTGCATTGTCAAAGAGGCTTGAGGAATCGCTTGCTGGGATGTCCCAGCGGATGGGCCAGTCGCTGCAGCAGCAGACAGAAAAAACACACCAGAACTTAACCGACCTCTCCGCAAGGCTGGCAGTCATAGACGCAGCGAATGCTAAAATTAGTGAGCTGACCGGGCAGGTCACACAGCTTCATAATATTCTGGCGAACAAGACAGAGCGGGGCGCCTTTGGCGAGGTGCAGCTGGAAAATTTGGTACGGACCGTCCTGCCGCCCAATGCGTATGATTTTCAGGTTCAGCTGTCCAATGGAAAGCGGGCAGATTGTGTGCTGAAATTACCGAATCCTCCTGGGGATATTGTTATTGATTCAAAGTTTCCGCTAGAGGCGTGGCATCACCTGCAGCAGGCGGACGATGAAGCAGCGCGGCGGGCTGCTCGTAAACAGCTGGGTGCAGATGTTCTCAAACATGTTCGTGATATCCAAGAGCGCTACATCATTACTGGTGAAACAGCTGAGTCAGCCTGTATGTTTCTGCCCTCAGAGGCGGTCTATGCCGAACTCCATGCTCATCTTCCGGATATCGTCGAAAAATCTTATAATGCGCGCGTTTGGATTGTTTCCCCCACAACGATGATGGCGACACTAAACACAGTGAGGGCTGTTTTGCGTGATGCGCGGATGCGTGAACAGACGGCGCTCATTCAAAAGGAAATCGGCGTTCTGATTACAGACATCGAACGGCTGGATAAGCGGGTAGATAATTTGGACAAGCATTTTGATTTGGCTCAGCGCGATGTGCGGGAGATCAAAACGTCAACTGGCAAAATCACCTCCAGAGGGAAACGTATTGAAGATTATGAGGTTTCAGAAACTCCACCTGACGCGGTCCTGCCCGCACAGGCTGATCTGCTGCCAGACGAAACAGACACAAAGGCTGCTGACAAAACTGTCTGAGCGACTATAGGCGGCTTCTAGCCTTCATAGCTTGAGCTAATGTGCCATCATCCAGATAATTCAACTCGCCACCAACAGGAACGCCATATGCAAGACGGGTGACCTGAACTGGCAAGTGTTCAAGCCTCTCGGCAATATAATGAGCGGTGGTTTGGCCATCTACAGTTGCAGATGTTGCTAAAATAATCTCACCCATCTGATCTGAAAGACCTTCTATTGATGGGGGTTCTATTGTTTCAAACTGGCTATCTGACTGATTTCCAGATAAATGGCTCGCCCGCTGAACTAGTCTGTCGATGCCCAGCTCACGCGGACCTCTGCCGTCCAGTGCGCTCAATGTGCCCCCAAGAATATGATAAAGACCTGAATAAATACCAGCTCGTTCAATTGCCCACAAATCTGATACATCCTCAACCACACAGATTCGTTGGCTGTCACGCCGACTATCCTGGCAAATTGTGCAGAGATCATTTAAATCAAAATTTCCGCAATCCACGCAGGTTCGTACCCTACGAGCAGCATGATCAAGCTCATTTGCCAGAGGTAGCATAACCTGGTCCCGGTTTTTTAAAAGATATAAAGCTGTCCGTCGGGCAGAACGCGGGCCTAGCCCAGGTAGGCGGGAAAGCCTTTGTATCAGCTGGTCAAGTGGATGCTGGGCCATAAAATTATACCTTTTTCGGACGGGCGGCTCAGAAAGGTAGCGACAGGCCTGGTGGCAAAGGCAAGCCGCCTGTCATTTCTTTTAATGCCTCCGCCTTTTTGGCATCCGCTTCCGACTTGGCATTGTTCACTGCCAGCATAACAAGTTCAGCAAGCGTATCTGCATCACCGTCAGCCATCAGCTCTTGCGAAAGTTTCAACGCGATAATCTCGCCTTTTCCAGACAGAGTGGCAACCACAGCGCCGCCGCCTACTGAACTTTGAAACCGGCTAGATTCGATTTCACGGGTTATTTCCTCCATGCGGCTCTGCATTTCCTGAACCTTTTTCATCATACCACCAAGATTACGCATTTTTCACCTCATCATTTGAATGTGTTTCGTCTTTGGCGTTGTGTAGGTTCACAGCCGTGATTTCAGCGCTGTCAAATTTTTCAAGAATCGCAGCAACAATAGGATGTTCAGCGGCGGCCTTTTTTTTCTGCTCAACTGCCTGCTGGTCCAGCTCGGCCAATGTTGGCCCACCCCCTTGCGCTGCTTGGAAGACCAGCCAGGGCTGACCACTTTTCTGACTCATAAATCGGGCCAGGTCACTCAGAAAATTTTCCTGTTTCACATCTCCATCTATTTGCACTTCCAACTTACCATCTGTAAGACTGACAGGGCGCAGATGTTGGCGCAGGCGTGCGGCCAGAATTTTCTCTCCGGCCTCATTAAGGCTTATAACAATATCCTGCAGGCTGGAAAATACCGTCTCTGGAGGGCTGCTCTTCTCATTTGCAAGTTGCGAAGGGATATCAGTTTCTACCAGGGACGTTTCTGTTTGTGGTATCTGAGTAGGCGCAACCTGAGTGGGAACGGGGTCAGCTTCTGTGCGCGGTGCCTCGGATGATAATACGGCTGTTGGTGTCTGTGTGGTGTGGGCGTCCATTGGCGCCTCGGGAAGAGACTTGATAATTTCAGCTGGAGTCGGCATAGGCGCTATATGAGCCAACCTGATTAGCACCATCTGAGCAGCCGTCTTCGGGTTTGGTGCGTCTTTGATTTCACGGTGACCGTTCAGTAGTAACTGCCAGGCCCGCCCTAAACGAGCAATGCCAACGGTTGCGATTGCAGTCAGCATCTGACTTTGCGCTTCAGGCTGGTCAGACGAGCCTGCCCCGCCTGCTATCAGGCTGGCCAGATGGATATTATCTAGCATATCAGCGATAAAGACATCAGGTTCCGCTCCGCAAGCATCTGCTGTTGCAAACAGGTCGAGTGCTGCTGCTGTCTGCCCGTTAAGACAGGCTTGCAGGATCTTCAAAATCAAATCAGTATTGACCTGGCCCAGCATATCCAGAACAGCCTGTTCTGAAATTTCATCAGCATTCATCGCTGCGGCCTGGTCAAGTAGGGACAAAGCGTCTCTGACAGAACCTTCGGAGGCCTTGGCAATATGTACAAGCGCGTTCGCCGCCGCCTTTATCTGTTCTGAGTCTGCAATGGTCTGCAGGTGATGTGTCATCACATCAACAGGAACTCGGCGTAGATCAAAACGCTGACATCTGGACAGGATGGTTACAGGCACTTTCCGAATTTCAGTTGTGGCGAAGATAAATTTCACATTATCTGGTGGCTCTTCAAGCGTCTTCAGCAAGGCATTGAACGCACTGCGTGACAGCATGTGAACTTCATCGATGATATAGATTTTAAAACGAGCAGATACAGGCCTGTAGGCCGCACCATCAATAATATCGCGCACATCATCAACGCCTGTGTTGCTGGCGGCATCCATTTCCAGAACATCAATATGGCGCCCTTCATTGATATCATTGCACGGGTTGCAGGTTCCGCAGGGCGACATATTAGGCCCACCTGCCCCGTCTGCCCCTTCACAATTCAGACCTTTTGCCAAGATACGAGCTGTTGATGTTTTGCCAATCCCGCGCACGCCAGTGAGAATAAAAGCATGCGCCAACCTTCCTAGTGCAATTGCATTCGTCAGCGTCTGCACAAGCGCATCCTGACCGATCATCTGCTCAAAAGTGGCAGGGCGGTATTTGCGGGCTAGAACACGGTAAGGCTGATTAGCGATGTTTTTCATAGGCAAAAGACTATCGTTTTATTGCTGGCCTGGCCAGATCCTGTTCTGCGTTGCGGTCCGCCCTCATCTCGTATTTTTTTGCAGGAAGATCAGGTGGTGCAGCAGTTCATATCGTAAATCATTAGGTAAAGCATGAAAGGCTGGATGACCCGCTTGGTAAAGACTGTGGCTGCTTCCTTTCGGACCTGGCCTGGTCACCCTGACCATTCGTCCATCCAACCCTCCACTCCAAATTATGCTTGAAATGTACTGCATAAACAAGCTTTTTCAGCCTCTTTTGTCCGCTTATAACAGAGCTGTTTTCAGCCGCGGTTAGCCGGATAGCTGCCCAGCACTGTGATGCCTCCATCTGTGCAGTAAAATTGAAGCTCTTCCAAAGCTTGTTTCATTGCTGGACTGTCAATATGTCCTTCACAATCAGCATAGAAACGAGCCGCTTTCAATGACCCGTTTAGCATGTACGATTCCAGCTTTGTTAAATTGATATTGTTGGTCGCAAATCCGCCCAGACATTTATATAAGACAGCAGGAACTGACCTGACCTCAAAAATAAGTGTCGTCATGGTAGGCAAAGTCGGGTCAGGGGCCTTTTGAAAATTACGTGACATAATAAGAAAGCGTGTTGTGTTTGTGTTTTCATCCAGAATGTCTGTATCCAGAATATCAAGATTGTAAATTTCTGCGGCTAGTGCAGACGCAACTGCCCCAATATGCGGTTCGCCTCGAGATGCAATATCTTTGGCCGCTCCTGCTGTATCTGTGTGAATTACTGGTTTTATGCCATGAGCCCGCAGGGATTTGCGGCATTGGGCCAGCCCCTGTTCATGACTGTGTACTTCTGTTATTTGCTCTGGTCTGACGCCTTTGAGACCCAAAAGCTTATGGTGAACAGGCTGGTAATGCTCACCGATAATGTAAAGGCCTGATTCAGGAAGCAGATGGTGAATATCAGCTACACGTCCAGCAGTAGAATTTTCTACTGGAACCATGGCCAGTTCGGCGTCACTGTTCTGTACCGAAGCGATCATTTCTGAAAAACTCTCGCAAGGCAGTGGTATGTGCTCAGGCGCATGTGTGTTGCAGGCCATATGGGAATAAGCCCCAGGCACACCCTGGAAGGCTATTTTTCTGTTATCTGCCATGTCCAGCCTCTTTTTTCTTTCATCTGCGCTTTTTTACGCTGTTTTCACAGGCTTTTCAAATCTACCACCTAATCTTATCCTAAGCGCAGTCTGACTTCTTCTAGATCATCCGCTGTATCAATGCCGCCAGGCGCATGGTTAACCACGGCAATGCCAATTTTCATGCCCGCTTCCAATGCGCGAAGTTGTTCCAGCTTTTCAGATAATTCCAGTGGCGAAGGTGGCAGGTGGACAAATGTGGAAAGGGCCTTTCGCCGCCAGCCATAGAGGCCAATATGATGTAGAAAACCTTCTGGCCCATCTGGAACAGGTGCGCGGCTGAAGTAAAGGGCCTGGCCGGCGCGCTTGCTGTTATCTGTAAAGCTGACAACAGCCTTAACAATCTGTGATTTGACAGCCTCTTCCTGGCTGGCAGGGGCGGCAAGGGTGGTTAAGTCCCAGTTTGGGTTACGCAGCATCTCAGCCAGCTTTTCCAACAGCGCCGGGTCCAGTTCAGGTAAATCCCCTTGCAAATTGATGACCTCATCATACCTGCCCTCAGAATCTATGTGGCATAATGCCTCATAGATTCTGTCGGATCCTGAAGGATGGCTTGCAGCTGTAAGTACAGCCTGCCCACCAACTGCCTCAATGGTTTGAGCAATTTCTGGACTATCTGTGGCCACAAATACAGGTCCTAGATCAGCTTTCACAGCCCTTTCCCACACATGGCAAATCATAGGTTTTCCCGCAATTTCCGCTAGTGGTTTTCTCGGGAGTCTTGTTGCCTTTATGCGAGCAGGTATAAGTGTGAGAATATCAGTCGTCATAACAGGCTGTTTTTTCAATCAATTAAATTGCTAATGAGGCTGAACATAAGGTTTCATATTTTGGTCTGGCTGGCAAAGAAAAAGGACCAGTGCTGATTGGCTTGCAGGACTTGAGACAATCTGAAAATTGCGGTATCACAAAACTCATGAGAGAAGCCTGCGTTGGCAGCAGATGTTTTTGAGCGCGAGAGATAATAAGCTTGAACACTGGTTTCAACTGTTCTTTCACAGCTCTGGGGTATGCAAAAGTATGGATGATTTAAAATTTAATAAGGCTGCAGCTGGTTTTCTTATGGCTGGCCTAATCGCTTTGGGCGGATATAAAATTGCAGAAATTCTGGTCCCGCATCAGGAGCTGGCGGAAAATTCGTATCCGATTCAAATCACCGAACAGCTTGCCTCTTCATCCACCGTTGTCGCACCTGTTGGCCCTGAACCAATTCTAGCTATGCTAGCTGATGCTGATATTGCCGCTGGGCAGAAAGTTGCCAAAAAATGCACAGCCTGTCATGTGTTTGACAAGGGTGGTCAGAACAAGGTTGGGCCTGCCCTATGGAACATTGTAAATACAGGTATGGGTCAAATCGATGGCTTTGCGTATTCTGAAGCACTGGCCGGGTTTGGCGGGAAATGGGATTATCAGTCTTTGAACCAATTCTTTTACAAGCCAAAAGCTTATATTTCAGGCACAAAGATGAATTTTGCTGGCCTGAAAAAGCCGTCAGACAGAGCCAATCTGATTGCCTATCTGCGCGGTCAGGCTGACCAGCTAGCAGCGTTGCCAACTAGTGATGAGATAGCTGCTGAGGCCCAATGACAGATAAAAGGTCGGATTGGGTAGAGATAGATGCGTTTTTGTTGACGCTTCCCTCTCTCAGCCGCCCTATAATCGACCAGCATTTCCGTTCTAACTTATCCATTGAACAAAAAGCTGATAACAGCCCGGTTACTATTGCGGATAAATCTGTTGAAACTGAATTGAGACAGGCTATCTTGGATGCATTTCCTCATCATGCGATTATTGGCGAAGAACAAGGTGGTCTTGCAGACCGGCAAATCTGCTGGGTGATTGACCCGATCGATGGGACCCGTGCATTTGTGATTGGCAAACCGTTATTTGGCACCCTTGTTGGTGTTGCCTGCGATGGCCGACCTTTTGCTGGCCTTATTGACATGCCGGCTCTGAATGAAACTTACTTAACCCAAGATAAGCGCAGCTACCTTATTATGGGGTTAACACAGGCAGCTCTATCTGTCAGCAGCTGCCGCGAGCTTGACCAGGCTCAGAT
>DEBO01000080.1 GCA_002348585.1 Alphaproteobacteria bacterium UBA2954
GAGCTTGCAGATAAAATCTGTCAGGCATCTGGGCAAATTTGTGAGGCTGCCTACGCGCTGGCCTGTCTCGATATTGCGCAGGCGACAGCACGCCTGGCGGAACGGCATAACTTTACACGCCCTTTCCTGACTGACGATGTGGACTTCACAATTGAAGCTGGCCGGCATCCGGTTGTCGAACAGGCACTTCCGGCTTCTTCGCCTTTTATTGCAAATGACTGCCAGCTTTCGTCACAGGCAAATCTCTGGCTTCTGACAGGCCCAAACATGGCAGGTAAATCCACCTATTTACGCCAGAATGCGCATATTGCCATTCTGGCGCAGGCTGGATTATTTGTGCCTGCTTCTAGGGCTGAGATTGGCATTATTGACAAGCTGTTCAGCCGAGTGGGTGCATCTGATGATTTGGCCCGTGGCCAGTCAACTTTCATGGTGGAAATGGTTGAAACTGCTGCAATTCTTAACCAATCAACAGAGAAATCGCTAGTTATTCTTGATGAGATTGGCAGAGGTACAGCCACTTGGGATGGGTTGGCTATTGCCTGGGCCTGTCTTGAACATCTTCACAATCAGAACTGTTGCCGGACACTTTTTGCCACGCATTATCATGAGCTGACCAGTCTACAGAGCCAGTTGAACAGGCTACAGATTTATGCAATGCAGGTCAAAGAATGGAAGGGTGACATTGTGTTCTTGCATCAGGTTGCTGCCGGGGCAGCCGATAAATCATATGGAGTACATGTCGCAAAATTAGCTGGTCTTCCGTCTGCTGTCATTCACCGTGCTGCTGCCCTTGTCCAGCAACTGGAAACCCTGTCTCGGGACAATAATACAGCAGACATGCTGCCTTTGTTTAATATGCTTCAATCTGAAAGCACGCCCTGTCTGCCAACTGGTCAGGTAACCGTGTCAGAACGCTTGGGTGAAATGCTGGATGAACTGGAGCCAGATGCATTCTCGCCCCGTAAGGCGTTGAGCTTGTTATATGAGCTGAAGGCTGAATATGATAAATCAGGCAGGTAAGGCCTTTTGAGGAGAACAGTTTGTCCTTATCCCCCATACAGATGGAAAAAGTTTCTGCCGTTCCTTTGTGGCAGAGATGGCTTACCCCACATGAGCTGGTCAGAAGTAAGGAGCGTGCAGGCGAAATTCAAATTTTGAATACACAGCTTTTTGCAGAAGAAATCTCTACTATCTATTCAGGAAAACAGACGAAATTAGACCATCGAGCCGCGCTTCTCAGTTTAAGTAAAGTGAAACTGTCAGAAGGACGAAAGGCCCTTGAAGCTGGTTTAATGCGCGATCGGGATGGTGCGGTTTATGTTGGCGCTCATGCCATTTTGATTGACCAGTTGATTGGCGGGCTTGTTGCTGCTGCCGAAAATTATGTATTTGCAACCAAAGCTCGCTTTGCGCTTATGGCTGTTGGTGGATATGGTCGTGGTGAGCTGGCTCCGCTCAGCGATATTGACCTTCTGTTTGTGATGCCGCAAAGGCAAAAGAAATCTGATGCTGAGTTTGTTGAATTTATCTTATACATGCTCTGGGATCTGGGTCTGGTGGTTGGACATGCAAGCCGCACAGTTCACCAGAATATTGCAGCAGCCGGTGAGGATATAACTATCTGTACTTCGCTTTTGGAAATGCGCAGCATTGCCGGTGCCACCTCAGTTTCCGAGCAGATGCTGAGCACTTTTAAACATTGGGTTGCTGACCAGCCAGCAGCCTATTTTGTAGAAGCCAAGTTAGCCGAGCGTGATCAGCGCCATGCTCGGTTTGGTGGGACGCGTTATGCTGTTGAACCAAATGTGAAAGATGGTAAGGGCGGATTACGTGACTTGCACACCTTATTCTGGATCTCAAAATATGCTTATAGGCTGGATCATATTCGCGGTGTTTTGGGTGCGGGTATTCTGCGGACATCTGAAGCGCGAGCATTTGCCTCTTCGCAACGATTTTTATGGACTGTGCGGTGTTTTCTGCATCAACATCATTGCCGCGAGGATGACAGGCTTACTTTTGATGCGCAAATGCAGCTCGCGCCGCTGATGGGATTTGCTGACCGGTCAGGATTGCGGGGTGTTGAGCGGTTTATGAAACGCTATTATCTGGCTGCCCGTCAGGTTGGCAATCTGACACGGATTTTCTGTGCTGCCCTGGCGACCGATTTTGATCAGCGTCCACGTCTCAGCTTACGCAAATTATGGGTAGCAGGTTTTGCGCAGCGCTTGAATATCAAGCCATTCACACTGGAAGGCGAACGACTTCATTTACCTGAAAATATGCGTTTTCGTGACAATAGGGATTTGATTTGCGAGTTGTTCTATTTAGCGCAAATCCATGAACTTGATATCCACCCTGACAGTCTACGCCGGCTAACCCGTGCTGTACATTCATTGACAACAGCAGAGATTCAATCTGTCAAAACACATGAGCAGTTTTTATCTGTGTTGGAAGATAAACGAAATCCTGAGCGGGTTCTCCGGCTCATGAATGAATCAGGATGGCTAGGCAAATATCTGCCAGATTTTGGCCGCATTGTCGGCATGATGCAGTTCGACATGTATCACAGCTACACCGTTGACGAACACATAATAAAGGCAGTTGGAAATATCAATGATATTGAACAAGGCGTCTTAAAAGACACGGCACCTGTTGCCACTCGTTTGGTCCATGAAGTGAATTCCCGGCAAGCTCTGCTGGTGGCTGTTCTGTTCCATGATATGGCTAAAGGACGCGGGGGGGATCATTCAGAACTGGGCGCAAAGATTGCAAAGCAACTCTGCCCGCTATTGGGTTTGAATGAGGAAACAACAGAA
>DEBO01000162.1:0-8388 GCA_002348585.1 Alphaproteobacteria bacterium UBA2954
GGGTCACGTTCGGCTGGTCGTGTACAATCTGTAGCTCTACGCCTCATCTGCGAACGTGAAAGTGAAATCGAAGCCTTTCTAACAGATGAGTTCTGGTCAGTGGACACTGATTTTACAACAACAGATGGCGGTAATCTCTCAGCGCGGCTGACCCACCTTGACGGACAAAAACTTGATAAGCTCAGTCTTGGCACAGAAGCGCATGCTATTGCCGCACAGCAACGCATCGAAGCGGCAAACTGGCAAGTCTCTGCGATTGAAACAAAACGGGTAAAGCGGCGCCCTTCCCCACCCTTTACGACATCAACCCTGCAACAGGAAGCATCACGTAAACTTGGATTTTCTGCTAGCCGGACGATGCAAATTGCGCAGAAATTATATGAAGGCATTAATCTGGGCAGTGAGACAACCGGTCTGATAACCTATATGCGTACAGATGGTGTGCAAATGAGCTTTGAGGCCATCGGTCAGATAAGGGAGGCTATTGAGCAAACAATTGGTGCTGATTTCATACCAGAAAAGCCCCGTGTTTACAAATCAAAGGCAGCCAATGCACAAGAAGCTCACGAAGCGATCCGGCCTACATCTATATGGCGACATCCCGATGAAATACGCAAATGTCTGGATTTTGATCAGTTTCGCCTTTATGAGCTGATTTGGAAGCGCACTATTGCTAGTCAAATGTCAGATGCACAGCTTGACCAGACCGCAGCGGATTTAAGCGCGACTACAGACCATCTAACAATGCGGGCAAATGGTTCAGTCATTATTTTTGATGGGTTTATGAAAATCTATCGAGAAGACCGTGATGATCAGGAAGATAAATCAGCTGACCCGCAAAACCGAATTCTGCCACCTTTAAGCCAGGGCCAGGATCTGGCGGTTCAGCAGGTTCACCCAGAACAGCATTTTACACAGCCACCGCCACGGTATACTGATGCCAGTCTGGTAAAACGAATGGAAGAACTAGGTATTGGCCGACCATCCACTTATGCCACCATTATGCAGGTCATCGAAAAACGTGGCTATGTGCTGAAAGACGGCAAACGATTCATCCCGGAACATCGCGGGCGCATCGTCTCTACATTTTTAGAAAATTTCTTCACACGCTATGTTGAATACGACTTCACAGCTGCGCTTGAAGCACAATTGGATCAAGTCTCAGACGGCAAAATGAACTGGCGGGCGCTATTGAAGCAATTCTGGGTTGATTTTGCTGTTGCAATAGAAAAGGCGATGACACTCTCCGTACCAGATGTAATGAAGACATTAGACAGTGAGCTTGAAAAACTGTTTTTCACACCAGATGAAAACGGTAAAATTCAGCGTATCTGCAGCAAATGCGGAACAGGACATCTTGAACTGAAACTCGGTAAATTTGGCCCTTTTATTGGCTGCAATAATTATCCAGACTGTCGGTATACGCGTCAGATTGTTGCTGCTGGTGAAAGTGATGATGATGGGCAGGAACTAGATGGTGAAAAATTATTAGGCACAGATCCGGTCAAACAGCTTCCGATTTATCTGAAAAAGGGGCCTTACGGGTCTTACGTCCAACTTGGCGGTGAAGAGGTGAAAAAGCCCAAGAGGTCTTCTGTGCCAAAGGGAAAGCTGCTCTTGGATGTTGATTTGGACTATGCGCTTGGCCTATTATCTCTACCCCGCGATATCGGTCTCCATCCGCAAACGTCTGACATGATCCAAGCGGGTCTCGGCCGCTATGGACCTTACCTGAAATATCAGGGAAAATTTACCAGCCTGAAAGAAGGTGATGATTTATTGAGCATTGGCATCAACAGAGCTGTTGATTTGCTGGCAGAAGCAGCAAAAACAGCAGGGCGCTTTCTTGGAGAGCATCCAGATGGCGGTGAAGTTCATTTGAAACGTGGTCGCTTTGGGCCATATTTTGAGCATAACAAGCTGCGTGCTCCTATGCCTAAGACACTGCAGATGGATAGCGTGACATTGACTGAGGCTCTCGAGATTTTAGCAACCAAAGCTGCCCAGCCAGCAAAGAAGTCAAAGGTCAAAAAAACAAAAGGCAAAGCAAAGGCAAAAACGAAAACGACAAAGGTAAAAAACCAAGGTAAAATCAGGCTGAGTGAACAGTGAAAAAACAACGCCAAACCATGCCTGACGATGATGTACTGAGTGCTTTTATTACGGCCAGTCCTACACCACCAAAACTGCGCGAGATAGCAAAAGCCTTTGGTATTTCCCCTCAGCAACGTGCAGAATTGCGAGCCAGACTCCATCGTCTGGCAACAGATAATACCGCTGCACACGTAAATGAGGCGTCCAAAAGTCCAGCGATTAGCCTACTGCAGGTTATCTCGATTGACCATGATGGTTATGCTCAGGCCAGGCTTGCTGATAGAGATGAGCACGAAAGCCCGGTTATTACGATCCTGCCTTCAACCAAACCTGGCAAGGCTGTGGGGCGCGGTGACCGCGTGCTTGCGCGGCTGAGGGTGAGCCAGGATGACCTAAAATGTAAGGCAGAGCTAATACGCATATTGCCGAAGGGACAGAGCCACATTTTCGGGCAGGCTGTAAATATAAGCAAAACTAAACAACCCCGCTGGGTTCTTGTGCCAGCTGAAAAGGGCGGCAAAAAAGATATTCCGATTAGAAACAAGCTCAACCTGACATTTTCTGAAGATGACCTTCTGGAAGCAGAATTAGTAAAGGAAAATGGGTATCAACTTGTCGCCCATCCTCTTCGCAACCTTGGCTCAATCAAAAGCACAAATGCCTTTAGGGCGTTAGCCATCGCTGAATTTAACCTGCGTCATGTCTTCACCGAAGAGATGGAGGACGCAGCAGCAGCCGCGTCTTTGCCAGAGTTAGGCAAACGAGAAGATTTACGCGCCGTACCTCTTGTAACAATAGATGGCGAAGATGCCAAAGACTTTGATGATGCCGTCTTTGCTGAACCCACCTCAGAAAATTGCTGGCGCATCATTGTTGCTATTGCAGATGTCAGCACCTATGTGCAAAGCGGCGATATTTTAGACAAGGAAGCCAGACAGCGCGGCAATTCGGTATATCTGCCGGGCACTGTAGTTCCCATGCTGCCCGAGGCATTGTCAAACGGCTTATGTTCCTTGCGTCCGCATGAAGATAGAGCCTGTTTAGCTGTTGAAATGATAATAGACAGCTCGGGAAACAAGCAGTCACATAAATTTTTTCAGGCACTGATCAGGTCCACTGCCCGCCTGACTTACACATTGGTTCAACAGGTCATAGAGGGCAGCCTTGACGAGGCTGATTGTAAAGTCACATCGGGCACACTTCATCATTTAATTGGCGCCTTTCGTACACTTCATAAATCGCGAAACCGGCGCGGTACATTGAACTTGAATCTTTGCGAAGCCCGGATCAAATTTGATGAGACAGATCAGCCGGTCAGCGTTACCGAGCATCACCAAGAAGAAGCACATCAACTTATTGAGGAATTCATGATCGCCGCCAATATATGTGCTGCTGAAACACTGGAACAGGCCGGGGAAAGCTGTGTCTACCGAATACATGATCAGCCTGATCCAGAAAAAATAGTCAGCTTACGCGAACTGACAGACGCGCTGTCTTTGCCTTTTGCAAAGGGCCAGGTCATAACTCCGCACAGATTTAACGAACTGCTAATGAAAGTAAAAGACACAGATTCTGAAACTGGTGTAAATGAGGCTGTTCTACGCTGTCAGTCACGAGCTGTTTATTCACCGGATAATATCGGCCACTATGGGCTAGGACTTACAAGTTATGCGCATTTTACCTCTCCTATCCGCCGCTATGCTGATCTTTTAGTTCATCGCAGCCTGATAAAGATCATAACTGGCAAAAAAGTCAGCAGGTCGTCAACAAGCAAGGAGAAATTAAATGAAATATGCGCAGCAATCAGCAAGACAGAACAAACTGCTGCTAAAGCTGAAAGGCGTACAACCGCGAGACTGGCAGCGCAGATTCTCAACCACAAGACAATCACAGAGTTTGAAGTGATTATAACTGGTCTGATGAAGTCCGGTTTATTTGTGAAGCTGGATGATGGAGCAAGTGAAGGGTTTGTGTCAAGACGCACCCTGCCAGATGATTTTTACGAAATTGTGGCTGGCGGTATGATGTTACTTGGACGCCATAATGGCTGGCTATTTAGACTTGGTGATAAATTACTATGCCGTCTTGAAAATATTGCCCCTGTCAGCGGCGACATCAGCCTTAGCTGGATATCAGGTGGCCTTCAGGAAAAATATAAAAGACGATCCAAAGGACGACACAAATCAACTAGACGGCGCAGACGCTAAGCTGTCATTTATTCCTCATGCTGAAGCGCTTTTTGCCAGAGACAACTTGACTTTGGCGCGATTCTAACGCATATCCGTCATCAGTCAGTTTATTTGTACCCTATGGAGTGGATGATGGCCAAGCCAGCAACATTACAAATCAAGCTTGTCAGCACCGCTGATACAGGATTTTACTACGTCACTAAGAAAAATCCGCGGACAAAGCCAGAGAAATTAGAGCTGAAAAAATATGACCCTAAAGCACGCAAACACGTGCTGTTTAGAGAAGCCAAAATCAAGTAAGGACCTGAAAGGGCTGTTGCCCATGAAATGTGGCATCCGGCTTGGCCCACTCGAAATCAGTATCGCTGTCATCACTGATGATGGCGATTTCGTTTACAGCTCCTCATTCAAACCTGCTGATACCTATTCAGAGCTCCTTGTTCAGCTGGCAGCTGCGCTGAAACATTGTTCAAATAGATATGATATTCCGTCACCAGTTGGTGTGTCAGTGAAGGGTCACGAAACACCTTCAACAGGAATGATTACCAGTCTCCATCACCCCCTGATTGCTCAAAAGACGCTGCGGCGTGACATGCAAGCGGCCCTTAAGCACTCCGTTATTGTGGCTTCTGATGGCCAATGCTTGGCTGTGGCAGCTAGATCGGTGCTCGAACTTGACAATAAACCGACAATTTTTGCGCTATCTTTAGACCAGTCTGTGTGTGGCGGTATCATTGTCTCTGACAAACTTCTCTTCGGGCCGCACGGTCTGGCTGGAGACTGGGGACACTTGTCCCTTCCCTGGCCGGTAGATCATGAAATGGAAGGAAGGATATGTGTTTGCGGACGAACAGGATGTCTTGAGCATTTTGTCAGCTTAGAGGGCCTGAGCCATGATTATGAGTTGCTGACTGGAAAAAAATTGACTTCAGAAAGCATTATAAAACAAGCTGAAACCGGCGACATTGTTGCTGAGTCAGCGATGCAAGTGTTAGAGGATAGAATTTCGCGTGGACTGGCAATGGTTATCGGTTTACTTGACCCAGATGTAATTCTTATCGGTGGCATGCTGGCTGAAAGTAAGCGGCTTTTCACGAATATCCCGCGAAAATGGCCAGGCAATATTCGCTCCTCGGTCAATAGTGATATTCTTGTTCCGCTTCGCACTTCAAATCCCTGCCCTGACCATCTGTATCTTCATGGCGCCGGACATCTTTGCGATTACGCCAAATGACCGTTCGAATCTATTAGCAATTTGGGTGCGGCAGAGGTTTGGCATCAACCAGCTCAGCATCAATTGCAAATGTGCCATAATCCACCTCATAATGAGCCACCACGCCATTTGGGAGCATATGGAAGGTAATTTCGTATTCAGGAACTGCTTCAGAGCTGTTTGGGTCGAAATAGGCGATTTGGATAGGATAGTAATCCTGCGCTGCTAATTGCCCCAATCTATCCTCATTCTTGACCGCCTGACGCGCCCCAATCACAGAGTTGGTTCTTTTCAAGGAGCGGTCAGGTTCAGCCCCGAAAAAGATATGGGCTGAAAACAACTTTCCACCATTTTCAGCTTTGTCCAGTAACTCGCGTGTGTGGGCAACCGGAAAAAAGACTTTAGCAGGTAATGGCATGGCTTTGTCTGGCTGCATAGAAAAAAACGCCTCAGCACGTTCTGCTACTGGCGGCAGGTTTGCATAACCATTAAATTTCTTCTCATCGTCAAATGTTGACCCTTCATGCACTTCAAATGAATAAAGCTGTCCTGCAAGCTCCTCCCAAGAAGAGAAATGAGAGGCCATGATAGCTGTTTCACCAGACTGATAGTCAAACTCAAGGAAATAGTCTTCAGATGATTTCCAGCCGTCACAATCCCTGCGAATAGTAAAACTGGTCTTACCCTTAATTCCGGCCATCTGTGAATCTTGTTCAACAGACAATAGGCTCATATTGTAGGTCGCTTCATGCGCTGCAAGCTCTACGGCATCGGTTGCCAGAGGAACACCAGAACAAACAAGCAAGACAAAGCCACTCAATGCTGCCCTCATATTATTCTTAGTAAGCACCTTCATTATCACTCATAGCTCCTCACACAACATTCCTGAGCCAAAAAACTCCTGCAACCTTGATACACATATATCACTTATGGAAAAGAACAAGCAAATGAATGAAAATTCACTCTTCGATATAATTTTTTCACCATATTGCAGAAAATAGCCCTCTGTCCAAACCCTGTTATGCTTTACTGTTGACACCTTAAAACACTACAATCTGGATCATGTATTCTGAACCACAGCTCATTGTGACAACCGAAGAACTTAACTCAGCTCTTTCAAAGCTGTCAGATGCTGAATTTGTGGCAATTGACACAGAATTCATGCGTGAAAACACCTACTATCCGAAATTATGCCTAGTTCAGCTCAGTGCGGCGGGAACGACATTATGTGTTGACCCACTGGTCCCTAATATTGATATGTCCGCGCTCTACAATTTGATGCAGAATCCCAGCATCATAAAAGTCTTTCATGCCGGTCGTCAGGATTTGGAGATCTTCGTCCATCTGACAGGAAAAGTCCCTTTTCCAATCTATGATACACAGATTGCAGCAATGGTCTGTGGCTTCGGGGATCAAGTTGGCTATGACAGGCTAGTACAGCATTACACAGGACAAACAATTGATAAATCATCACGATTTACCAATTGGATGGAACGGCCACTTACAGACAGACAGGTAAAATATGCAGCAGATGATGTTATCTACCTTGTTGAAATTTATCCGCGGATGCTGGCCCATCTGAAAGAAACCAACCGGACCGATTGGGTGGAGAGTGAACTTGCATCTCTTTCGGCGCTGTCTTTATATCTGCCAGCTCCAGAAACAATGTGGAGGCGGCTTAAATTCAGAGGGGGAAAGCCCTCCATGGTGAACAGGTTAGCCAAGCTTGCCCAGTGGCGGGAGTTAGAAGCACAGAAACGTGATATGCCCCGCAACCGTCTCCTACGTGATGACACATTGATTGACCTCGCCGGTTCGAACCCAAAGACTGCGGCTGAATTCAGGAAAATCAGAGGATTCCCCGGGGGAGAAACAGGTAAGCTGGTGAACCCAGTGCTACATATTCTGCAGCAAGCAGCGCAAATACCAAAACTTGACTATCCAAAGTTTGAGCGCCAGGAAAAACGAGAAAAGGCGCCTCAAGCTCTTATTGACTTGCTGAAAGTTCTGCTCAAACATGTAACCGAGGAATTTGAAGTTGCCCCGCGTCTGATCGCTAGTTCGGATGACCTTGAAAAGCTGGCGCTGAATGACCAGGCCGACATTCCTGCCTTATATGGATGGCGGTATGAGATCTTTGGCCAAGTAGCCCTTGAACTGAAAAAAGGACGTCTCGCCCTTTCTGTAACAAACGGAAAAACAAAACTCCTACCGATCTCGCCTTAAGAGATCACAGCGTTACCCGTTAGAATTAAAGCTACCCCCATCCACAAGAATATTCTGGCCAACAAGATATCCTGAATGGGCAGAACAGATAAAAGCACAGGCAAAACCAAATTCATCAATATGACCCAGGCGGCCAGACGGGTTACGAGCTTCTAATTCTGCGCGCACATCTTCGCGTGATTTATTTTGTTGACGTGCTGTGTTATCAATTAAGCCTTCAATTCGGTCAGTGTTGAACTGGCCTGGCAGAAGACCGTTGATAGTCACATTATGCCTTGCCGCCTGCCGTGCAATCCCACCCACAAAACCTGTCAGCCCGGATCGCGCGCCATTAGACAGCCCCAATTGCGGGATTGGCGATTTCACTGAGCCAGATGTGATGTTCACTATCCGCCCAAACCGTTGGTCAATCATCGGATCAATCACTGCTTTGATCAGTTCAATGGCAGTCAGCATATTGGCATCAAGTGCTTTAATCCAATCATCACGTGTCCAGTCTCTAAAATCACCGGGTGGAGGGCCACCTGCATTATTGACAAGAATATCAACATGACCAGTAGCTGCCAAAACAGCTTCCCGCCCCTGCGCAGACGTAATGTCACACGCAACTGTCTTTACCGTTACACCTGTTTCAGATCGAATATCAGCAGCTACTTTTTCAAGTAA
>DEBO01000162.1:8726-12914 GCA_002348585.1 Alphaproteobacteria bacterium UBA2954
TCCCCACCACGGGCACACATGACCAGATTTACACCTGTCTTTGCCAATGCCTGCGCACAACCCAGTCCTAATCCCTTTGATGACGCACACACGATCGCGTTTTTTCCTGTTAGACCAAAATCAAGCATTTGCGAGTTTCCTTTTCATTTTTTTGTTTATTTGATTATATTGAACGTACCTTGAGGCTGTCGAGAACCTGACGAGCGATTGTCAAACTGACAGGAACTTTACATGACAGAGCCGATGCGTCTATTTCTGCAGACAATTGCTGAGCTGCAGAAAAGCTCCGCTCCATCCGACTCACAATATAGTTTAAAACCTGTTCTGATACTGCACATTGCCGGTCTGTGAAGTGTTTTGCCAGCACCGCTTTTAAAAGCCCATCATCTGGGAGGTCAATTTCCTGTGCTGCTAACGAACGCAAGCGTGACCTCAGATCAGATAGAGGAGTCTTATATTGAGCAACTGGATAGGGGCTGATAATTAAAAGCGTTCCTGAAACAGAACTGATATAATTCAGCAAATGAAACACCGCCGTATCATCATAATAGCCAGATACTCCAAAATCATCTAGCACTACATGTTGCGTTTTCAAAAACTGGTCCTGGTCAAAATGAGATAAATTATTTAAGGCTACAGCCTCACCCCGGCCCGCCCACAGATAAGACAGATGCGTCTTTCCGCTTCCTGAAGGTCCATAAAGATTCAAGCCCTTAAAAGGCAACGGCCAATCCGGCCACCGTTCTAACCAGCCTAACGCCTTCTCATTTGCCCTGCCTATCACAAAACTGTCTTTGTCATAAGAAGATGGCAGTAGCAATGTCAGAGGCAATTGAGTCATCATTTCATGCAAACAACCATCTATTCAGCTTGTGTCAAGCTTTAACTGATAAACTGGCCCAGCAACCTCAAGCCTGTATCCTATTGAACGCACCGCCATCTGCAAGGCTTCGACCGAACCAGATAAGCTGAGCTTCAGAAGACCAGAACTCGATGTCAGTTTCACAACAGAAAGAGATTGGACAATGGGTAATTCGGATAACAACGTGCGTAACCGGTACCAACTCTGCAGATTACTTACAGGCAACTCAACATGAATATCTGCTCGGTCTTCAAGCGTATAGAGGTTTTTCTGCTGCCAGATACCTGATAACGTGGTAATAAAGTCTTCACGAAAATAACTGAACGCTTCTGGCATATTTGTGCGCCCGTTCATATCTGTTTCAACTGTACTTATTTCTGATAAAAACTTTCCATCCACATCAAACAGGTCTGCTTTCATAATTAGCTTTGGCACGTCACCTGTATATTCCAGACCAGCAAATAGAACCGCAATTTGCTGCGCACCTGCTGCTGCAGCAGATAAGGCCAATATACTGGTATCATAATTGCGGATGCGTTCAGGAGGCAGACGACGTTCGAGCGCAAGGTCAGGCGTGAGAATAGTAAACCTTAACAGCTGATCATCCTGAGCATCCATTTGCCGCCAGACATCCAACCATGCGACATTTCGGGTCCATACCCTTATGCCTGAAGGATCTTGCCACACAGGCAGAAGCAAAACTGGCGAGCTAAACAATTCTGACCAGAGCAGACCTGATTTTATGAACTGGTCTCTTAATCTTACAGGATCAAAGCAAATATTAATCTCGGCAATGTAACGCTGTGCCAAGGCTGTTTCTGATTCAATATGAATGAAATCAATAAAATCCGCAAAGGCCAATTCATCAAGCTGATCAGCAGCCGGTTGAGTAGGAAGCAGAAGACGTCGTTTAATCGTCGCAAACGCATCTGCTGTCGCCTGACTAAGGGCCTTCTTGCGTGCCAGAGTTCCATTTACTGCTGTTGTGTCTAACTGAAGCCCATTCACCGCAAATGCAGGGCTTGTGCAGGTCTCCGCCTGCACAATTGATGTGGATAAAGCTAAACAGATAGCTATAAATATGCTATTACAGCGCATGTTGGAAACGCCCCAGTTCTTCCTTATTCCACATTAACGTGGATTTGTCATTTAGACTACTGAACTAAAAAGGAAATTAAAAGGATATGGCCAAAAAAGAAACTCAGTCTGTCCCTTTAACTTATCGGGACGCTGGGGTTGACATTGACGCTGGTGATGCGCTGGTAGACGCCATTAAACCTGCTGCGCGCCGTACAATCAGAGCAGGGGCAAACCCTGAATTAGGCGGCTTTGGTGGCTTGTTTGATTTGAAGGCAGCCGGATACCGCGATCCCATTCTTGTTGCCGCGACAGATGGTGTTGGCACCAAATTAAAGTTAGCACAATCCGTGAGCCAGCACAGGAATTTAGGCATTGATCTGGTTGCGATGTGCGCAAACGATATTCTTGCACAAGGTGCCCTCCCCCTGTTTTTCCTTGATTATTTTGCAACTGGTAAGCTGGATACGACAACTGCAGCAAGCATTATAAAAGGTGTTGCAGATGGCTGCATTGAAGCGGGTTGCGCCCTCATAGGCGGCGAAACTGCAGAAATGCCGGGCTTCTATCCGCCGGGTGGGTATGATCTTGCAGGCTTTTGTGTGGGCGCTGCAGAAAGAGGACAGTTACTGTCAGCAAACAATGTCAAGGACGGTGATTTAGTCCTCGCCTTGCCCTCATCTGGGATTCATGCCAACGGCTTTTCTCTTGTGCGTAAAGTTATTTCCAGCTTGCGGTTGAATTTGGCTGAAGCGGCGCCTTTCGCTAGCAATATGCAGCTTGGAACTGCCTTGCTAGCGCCAACACGTATTTATGCAGACGCTGTGAAAGCCGCTCTGTCAGCGGGTGCTGTTACCTCAATCAGTCATATCACTGGAGGAGGGCTGATCGAAAACCCTCCACGGGTATTTAGCAATGACCTAGCACTTCACCTTGAGCTGAAAGCGCGCCCGTTACCACCTGTTTTTTACTGGCTGAAGCAGGCAGCACAGATGAAAAATTATGAACTTGCCCGAACATTTAATTGTGGGATTGGCATGTTAATCTCAGTGCGGCCAGAAGATGCTGAAAACATATTACAAAAAATTATACAAACAGGCGAGGATTGCTGGATTGCCGGCAGCATAGTCAAGCGTCAAAATGACGCTGTTATTTTACACCATGTTGACAGCGCATGGGCATGAAATTTTACCTGCAAAATAAGGCTGAACCATGCGAATCGCTATTTTGATTTCGGGCAGAGGCAGCAATATGGCTGCGCTGTCAAATAAAGAAGAAGGGTTTGAAATTTGCCTTGTTGCCTCTGATCGGCCAGCAGAAGGACTTGAAGTCGCTGCCACTGCAGGCCATAAAACCATTCTTGTTGACCGCGATATCTATCAGTCAAAACTTGAGCATGAAGCAATACTGGTCGAACAACTAACGCGCCGAAAACCGGATCTAATTGTATTGGCAGGATATATGTCTGTGCTATCCGCAACCTTCATCAAAACATTTGATGGCCGTATTATCAATATCCACCCCTCATTATTGCCAGATTACAAAGGATTGAGCACACATTCGCGAGTTCTTGCTGATAAACGCATTGAACACGGTGTGTCTGTGCATATGGTCACCGCTGCGCTTGATGACGGCCCCTTAATCGCACAGGCTAAGCTGGCTGTAAGGGCCGAGGATACTGAACAAACCTTGTCTGACAGAGTGCTAAAGTGCGAACATCAGCTCTATCCTGCTGTCATTTCAGCTATTAGCGAAGGCGCACTAAATCTCCACACACAAACTGTAATTTGGAATGATACGTCCCGCTTGGGTGCAGTCTCTGCAGGGACAATCACCTTTCCAAAGCTAAACTGACCAACAAAACAGCAAAAAAACAGTCGTGTTCTATCTTGATTTCAGCATCAGGCAAAGGCATAAAAGAGGGCAGAATTTCCAACCTCTGACTGGGGGCACTAACTATGAATACAGATAAGTTTGACAAACATGCAAAGAACAATCTCGCTTTTTATGAAGGCTTTTTGAACATTTCAAAATATGTTGTCGCATTGATTATTATTACACTCGCCCTTATGGCTTATTTCCTTGTCTGAAAATCAGTCAAGGAAAAGGTGTAGCTGTAAAGCCACACTTTTAAAATCCTTATAATTTGATGAGCAGAATATCATCCGACAATGTCGTCCTCCGCGAAGAAGTGGGCAATCTCAATTGCTGCGTTATCATCGCTGTCAGAACCATGTACAGAATTAGCT
>DEBO01000001.1:0-1136 GCA_002348585.1 Alphaproteobacteria bacterium UBA2954
TAGGCCGCCCCATAAGCTTCCAGCGCCCAGACTTCCATTTCACCAAAGCGCTGTCCCCCGAATTGGGCCTTGCCACCTAGCGGTTGTTGGGTAACCAAACTGTACGGACCAATAGATCGAGCATGTATTTTTTCATCAACAAGATGATGAAGTTTCAGCATATAAATATAACCAACCGTGACCGGACGGTCGAAAACCTCACCGGTACGACCATCTATTAGTGTTTCCTGACCAGTTTCAGATAGACCAGCCTTTCCCAGAAGACTAACCACATCAGCTTCTCGCGCACCATCAAATACCGGTGTGCCCATGGGCACACCGCGTGACAGCAAATTGGCTTGCTCAATAACCTGCTGATCATCCATAGCGCCCAATTTTTCCTTATACTGATCCTCAGGATAAATATCCTTTAGAAGGCCATGCAGTTTTTTAATTTCACCACTGGCTTGCGCAGCTTCAGCTACTTTGCCCACCTGTTCACCAAGGCCACGGGCAGCCCATCCCAAATGCGTTTCAAGAATCTGCCCCACATTCATGCGCGACGGCACACCAAGCGGGTTCAAAACAATATCAACAGGAGTCCCATCTGCCAAATAGGGCATATCCTCTGCCGGCATAATCCGGGAAATAACTCCTTTATTACCGTGACGGCCAGCCATTTTGTCTCCTGGTTGCAGCTTACGTTTGACTGCAACGAAGACTTTAACCATCTTCATCACACCTGGCATGAGCTCGTCACCCCGCTGCAGCTTATCAACCTTATCACTGAAACGGCCATCAAGTGCCTTGATTGCCTGGTCAAAATTAGCATTCTGCGCTTCTACAGACTTTTGAACGCCATCATCCTGCACAGCAACTTGTGATAGCTGGTTCCGGGTGAGCCCATCCAGTAATTCAGCAGTTAAAACTGTATTCGTGCCAAAATCTTTTGGCCCTGTAGCAACTTTCTGACCTTTCAGAATTGAATGCATCCGGCTTGTGTAGCCGCCTTCCAAAATAGACTGCTCATCATCACGGTCTTTAGCCAGACGTTCAATTTCCGCGCGTTCGATCGCCCGTGCACGCTCATCTTTCTCAAGACCACGGCGTGAAAATACGCGTACTTCAACAACCGTCCCTGCCCCACCGGGAGGAAC
>DEBO01000001.1:1473-10522 GCA_002348585.1 Alphaproteobacteria bacterium UBA2954
CGCAGTGAGGTATCACGAACATCAGAGGCTTTTTCGCCAAAGATCGCCCGTAATAATTTTTCTTCAGGCGTCATTGGTGTCTCACCTTTTGGTGTCACTTTCCCAACCAGGATGTCACCTGCACCAACCTCTGCACCAACATAAACAATGCCAGCCTCATCAAGATTTTTAAGGGCTTCTTCACCAACATTCGGGATATCACGTGAAATCTCTTCTTGACCTAGCTTAGTATCACGGGCCATCACCTCATATTCTTCAATGTGAATGGACGTAAACACATCATCGCGGACGATCCGCTCATTTATCAAGATGGAATCCTCAAAATTATAGCCGTTCCAGGGCATAAAGGCGACCAGAACGTTCCGGCCAAGTGCCAATTCGCCGTCTTCTGTTGACGGTCCATCTGCAATAATGTCACCCGTTTTCACTTGGTCGCCTACCTTGACCAACGGTCGCTGATTGACAGTTGTGTTCTGGTTTGACCGCTGAAACTTCAATAGAGAATAGATGTCCACAGGTGAGGCGGTTGCATCACCAATATCGTCTGTGCGCACAACAATCCGTGTTGCATCCACTTGGTCAACAATACCATCCCTTCTGGCGACGATTGTCACGCCTGAGTCACGAGCAACGCGGGCTTCCATGCCAGTGCCAATAATTGGTGCCTCCGCCTTAAGTAGCGGCACAGCTTGACGCTGCATGTTTGAACCCATTAAAGCACGGTTTGCGTCATCATTTTCGAGAAATGGAATCAATGCTGCAGCAACAGATACGAGTTGCTTTGGAGACACATCAACATATTCGATATCCGTTGGCCGTGCTAATCCAATTTCACCTGCTCGGCGAACTGGGATCAGTTCACCAACAAAATTACCCTTGGCATCAAGCTCTGCATTCGCCTGCGCAATTGTGAAACGGCCCTCTTCCATAGCTGAAATATAGCGGTAGTCGTCTGTAACCTTACCGTCCACAACTTTGCGGTAAGGGGTTTCAATGAAACCGTAACGATTGATCAAGGCATACGTTGCTAGTGAATTTATCAGGCCGATGTTTGGGCCTTCAGGCGTCTCAATCGGACAGATACGACCATAATGAGTTGGATGCACGTCACGAACCTCAAATCCAGCTCGCTCACGTGTCAGACCACCCGGACCAAGCGCAGAAACACGCCTCTTATGGGTAATTTCAGACAGCGGGTTAGTCTGATCCATGAACTGCGATAATTGGGATGAACCAAAAAATTCACGAACAGCAGCCGCAGCTGGTTTGGCATTTATTAAGTCTGCCGGCATCACCGTATCGATTTCAACTGACCCCATCCGCTCACGAATAGCCCGTTCCATGCGAAGTAAACCAACACGATATTGATTCTCCATTAACTCACCTACAGAGCGCACACGCCGATTTCCTAGATGGTCAATATCGTCGACTTCGCCGCGCCCATCTTTCAAGTCTACAAGGACTTTCAGCACAGAAAGAATATCCTGTTTTCGCAGAATACGGACTGAATCTTGAACGTCCATTTCCAAACGCCCGTTCATTTTAACTCGGCCAACTGCTGATAAGTCGTACTTTTCAGAATCAAAGAACAGACTGTTAAACAGTTCATGTGCAGATTCAAGTGTTGGCGGCTCTCCCGGGCGCATCACACGATAAATGTCAACAAGGGCTTCTTCTCGACAATTATTGCGGTCAGCTGCGAGCGTATTGCGGAGATGTGGACCAATATTTACGTTATCAATACCCAGAACAGAGAGTTCACTGATATCATTGTCCCGCAACACAGCCAGAATATCCTCCGTGATTTCATCGCCAGCTTCAGCCAGAACAACACCCGTATTCAAATCCACAAGGTCTGTTGCCACAAAACGGCCCAGCATGTCAGATTCCTCTACACGGATGAAAGCAAGACCGGCATCTTGAATTTTACGCATTACCCGAGGGGTCAACTTTGTGCCTGTCTTGGCAGCAACTTTCCCTGTTTCTGCATTCACAAGGTCTATGTTCAATTTAACGCCAGCATAGCTTGCTGCGTGAAACTCACACTTCCAGCCATCACCGTCGCGGCTGTATTCTAAACCCTCATAAAACACCGACAAAATATCTTCACGACTCATACCGGTCAGCTCAGATGGGTCAATTTCGCGACCATCTGCGACAGTCTGTGCCATTATCTCGTCTGATTCAGCATCTGGCAGAGCCATTAGAAAAGTTGTAGCTGGCAATTTACGTTTACGGTCAATTCGGACATTCAGTATATCCTTGGCATCGTATTCAAAATCAAGCCAGGACCCACGATAAGGAATAATCCGCGCAGCGAAAAGATATTTCCCTGAAGAGTGTGTCTTGCCCTTATCATGGTCGAAAAACACCCCAGGCGATCTGTGCATCTGCGATACTATAACTCGTTCTGTTCCGTTTATAATAAACGTACCATTGTTGGTCATCAGGGGCATATCGCCCATATAAACATCCTGTTCTTTAATGTCCCGAATCGATTTTGCGCCTGTGTCCTCGTCAATCTCCCAAACTACCAAGCGCAAGGTCACTTTCAAGGGCGATGCATAGGTGAGTCCGCGCTGCTGACATTCGTCAACATCATATTTTGGTGCTTCAAGCTCATAAGATTCAAACTGCAAGATTGCTCGGCCAGCAAAATCATTAATAGGGAAAACTGATGAGAAAGCTTCCTGAAGGCCTATACTGGTGCGGTCTGCTTTGGCTACACCTAATTGCAAAAACTGGTCATAACTTGACCGCTGCACATCGATAAGATTGGGCATCTGTGCCACTTCAGACAGGTGACCAAAGGTACGTCTCACGCGTTTACGACTATCCAGACTGCTCACACGTTTTGCCATCAGCTAACCTCATTCCTTTGAAAAGCTGGCGGTCCATCAATCCTATGGCACGCTTCAGCTAAAATTAATCTTCGTTCGCGATCTCGTCCTAATTACCTGAAACAGACCACATTAATAAATGCTAGACACCGGACTTCATATGAAGTCCGGTGCATAGCATATTTAGTCGAAAAGACTGCGCGCACTCAATTACTTAAGTTCGACAGTCGCGCCAGCTTCTTCCAGCTTGGCCTTCAGCTCTTCAGCTTCGGCTTTGGCAACACCTTCCTTCACAGGCTTTGGCGCACCTTCAACCAAGTCTTTTGCTTCTTTCAATCCCAATCCAGTTATCGTGCGAACTTCTTTAATCACATTGATTTTTGAGCCACCTGGTGAAGCAAGGATGACATCAAACTCATCCTTTTCTTCTGCTGCTGAACCACCAGCATCGTCACCACCAACAGCGGCAACAGCCACAGGTGCTGCGGCTGCAGATACACCCCATTTGTCTTCAAGCAACTTAGCCAGTTCAGCCGCCTCAAGAACGGTCAGAGAAGACAAATCTTCTGCAATTTTTTCAATATCAGCCATTCTAATCTCCTTATAACTTTAACTTTCTGTTCAGATCGGCATATGCCTACTGCAATTGGTCTGCCCGTGCCTTGATAACACGTGCCAACTTCACGGCAGGTGCTTGCGACAAACGCGCTAATTTTGTTGCCGGGGCATTCATTAGACCCACAAGCTTTGCCCGCAACTCATCAAGTGATGGCATTGTAGCCAACGCCTCGACACCGGCCTTGTCCAGCATTTTGCCATCCAGTGAACCGCCGACTATGGTAAGCTTGTCGTTTTCCTTTGCAAATTTTACGAGCACTTTTGCAGCAGCCACCGGATCTGGCGATGTTCCCATCGCCGTTGGCCCGGAGAACATTTCTGTCATCTCCTCGTATTTGGTGCCTTGCAAAGCAATTTTGGTCAGTCTGTTTTTTGTTACCTTAAAGCCGGCACCTGCTTCGCGCATGCGCGCCCGCAGTTCGCTGCTTTCCGCAACGGTCAAGCCAGTCTGATGAGTAACCACAACTGAAGTTGCCTCAGACAGGGTAGATTGCAGTGTCTCGATCAGTTCGGTTTTTTCTGTCCGGTTCACCTGATCATCTCCACTTCATAACCACAGAAGCACATTAGTGGTTCTGCTCAGTTTCACCCAGACACATCTACAATTCTGTATTTGTGTCCCTAGGCCTGCCCAAAGAAAGTCAAAGCTTGACAGCTTTCCCCTTTGTCTATGCAGGACATTAAGGCTGCGAAAATTACAACCACCTGCAGTCTTGGACAGGTTAACAGCATTTCTGATTTAAAGTTCAGGTTCGCTGCTTTTACCCGTCAGTTTCCAAGAAAACTGACGAATATCTGTCTGGCAAGGCTTTTACCCAGCCAAACTATCATCAACAAATACGCTTGATCCCATAGTAGAGCTCAGCGTAATTTTCTTAATATACGTTCCTTTTGCACCAGATGGACGTGCTTTTTTGATCGCCTCAATAAAAGCAGTCGCATTTTGCGCAATCTTTTCAGCCTCAAAGCTCGCTTTGCCGATACCCGCGTGCACAACCCCCGCCTTTTCAACGCGAAACTGCACTTCACCAGCCTTTGCTGTTTTTACAGCCGCAGCCACATCAGGCGTCACCGTGCCCAACTTCGGATTTGGCATCAGTCCACGCGGGCCCAGAACTTTGCCCAGACGGCCAACAATACCCATCATATCAGGGCTGGCAATCACTCGGTCGAATCCATCTTCACCGTTTTGTATAGACTCAGCCAGTTCTTCAGCCCCAACAAGTTCGGCGCCAGCTGCTTTTGCCTGGTCGGCTTTATCATCACGTGCAAACACAGCCACGCGGACATCTTTACCAGTCCCGTTTGGCATTGCTACCGCTCCACGAACCATCTGGTCAGCGTGGCGCGGGTCAACACCTAAATTCATAGAAATTTCAATCGTTTCATCAAATTTAGCTGTTGCGCCTTTCTTGACGATTGCAGCAGCATCTGCAACAGAATAATCGCGTGTGCGGTCCACATCTATGGCGAACGCCTTTTGTTTTTTCGTCAGCTTAGCCATGATTATCCCTCCACTACTTCTAGACCCATAGCCCGAGCAGAACCGCTGATCATCGCAACGGCGCCATCCATATCAACCGCATTTAGATCTTTCATCTTTTGTTCGGCGATTTCTTTAACCTGTGAAATTGTCACCTTGCCGGAAACCGACCGACCGGGTTCACCAGAACCTTTTTGCAGCCCTGCAGCCTTCTTCAAAAAATAGCTAACTGGTGCGGTTTTTGTCGTGAAGGTGAATGACTTATCTTGGTAAACGGTTATCACGACCGGCACAGGCATATTTTTTTCGAGGCTTTCCGTTGCTGCATTAAAGGCCTTGCAGAATTCCATAATATTCACACCGCGCTGACCCAAAGCAGGCCCCACCGGTGGAGACGGGTTCGCTCCTCCTGCAGGAATGTTCAGCTTTAAGTAGCCTTCAATTTTCTTTGCCATTTTTTCAGACCCTCTATTTTCTACTGCCTATCAGCAGATACCTGTTTATTTGCCATTTTCTGCCGGAAATCGGACCAGTTGCTTACTGGATCAATTAGCTAGATTTTTCCACCTGACTATATTCAAGCTCGACTGGTGTTGACCGTCCAAAGATAGACACAGCCACTTTCAGCCGTTCTTTTTCATCATCAGCTTCTTCAACAGTACCGTTGAAGCTTTCGAATGGCCCTTCAATCACACGCACCTCTTCACCAATCTCGAAGCTGATTGTTGTGCGAGGCCGTTCAACTCCCTCGTCCATTTGGCGGATGAGCCGCTCTGCCTCGGCCTGAGTAATTGGAATAGGTTTTCCTTTACCCCCCAGAAAACCGGTAACGCGTGGCTGACTTTGCACCAGCGACCATGTCGTATCCGTCAACTCCATATTAACCAAAATATACCCTGGAAAGAATTTCCGCTCCGACTGCACTTTAGTTCCGCGACGTACCTCGACAACTTCTTCAGTTGGCACCATCACATCCACAATCTGTTCATCCAAACCGTGTGTTTCAGCCTGCTCTAGTATCGACTGTGCCATTTTCTTCTCAGATCCTGAAAAGACGTGGACTACATACCATCGTTTCGCCATGCGAGACCTACCTCGAATTCCCAATTCCACTCAGTTCTCAGCCACCAAATCCAAGAACAAATTGTACCACGTTCGATAGCACCAGATCCACAAGCAAGAAAAATATAGCAGCAATACTTGCCATCACGAAAACCGTGATCGTTGCCAAACCGGTGTCGCGACGCGTCGCCCAGGAAATGCGAGAGATTTCCTGTCTGACTTGTCTGACAAATTGTGCAGGAGATACCTTCGCCATCACCAAAGCTTTCAATTTAACCAGTTATACCTGTTGCAAGACATATAAGCCCTCTAGCAACGGTTCCGTCAAAACGTCAACCGCTGTGGAGGATTTTTTGAATCGATGCGGCTGTGTAGCATGGATTAGCCCTGACTATCAAGCCCCAGATGAGACGAAATGACCGCTTTTTTGCTTTTTTGTTATAGCAGTGCATCAGTCTGTGCGTCATAGTATCAAAGACCATAGACTTTCAGCTCACTATGACAGACTGTATAGGTTCAGAAATGACACAAAAGATAAGACGGATGCAGACACACCTTCATAAAAACAAGGTGGGATGGTGCGGCCTTGGTGCAATGGGATCTGTAATGGCCCCGCATCTGCTGGCGGTAACCGATAATCTGATGGGCTATGACGTTAATCCACATGTTTGGCAAACCACTCTGTTCAACCCAGATCTTAAGCGTGCTAAGAAGCTGACTGACCTCGCCCATACGGATACTTTAATCACCATGTTACCTGATGGTCCAGCCGTTCGGTCTGTTTGCGAGACCGTTCTTAGTGCTGGTTTTTCGGGAACCATTATCGATATGTCATCCTGCCATCCGCAAGACAGCCTGAGCCTGGCAGACGACATCACTACTGAGGGTAGCTGTTTCATCGATGCACCTGTATCTGGGGGTGTAGCCAAAGCCACCAGTGCCGAGCTGATGATTATGGCTGGTGGCAAGGATGATGACATCCGTGAGGTCCGAACCCTTCTGACCGCTATGGGAAACCTGCAGCATGTTGGCCCCGTTGGAGCAGGCCATGCGATGAAAGCTCTGAATAATTATGTTTCTGCTGCTGGTCTGCTTGCGAGCTTTCAGGCACTGGCAACAGCAAAAGATGCTGGCATTTCTCCAGAAACATTCATAAAGGTGATAAATAGTTCAACAGGCCGGAATAACACAACAGAAGTGAAGCTGGAAAAATTTGTGCTATCTGAAACTTTTAATTCCGGCTTTGCGCTGCAGCTCATGGCAAAGGATGTAAATATTGCCCGTGAGCTGATAGAGGCTGCTGGCTACACCACACCAGTCACTCCTGCTCTTGCAGCATGCCTTGATTCAGCTGTATCTGCCCTTGGGCCACAGGCAGACCATACCGTACTGTATAGCTATGTTACTGACAAAAAAGACGCTGAAGGCTTGGACAAATGAAACCCTTAAAAACAGAAAATCCGGCAGAGGATATAGGCCCGTTTGACTATATCATAGTTGGTGCGGGCACCGCAGGCTGTGCATTAGCGAACAGGCTGTCAGCAAATCCGTCTGTTTCCGTTCTGCTTTTGGAAGCGGGCGGAAATGATAATTACATCTGGACCAAGATTCCAGTTGGCTACCTGTATTGTATGGGTAACCCCCGCACAGACTGGTGTTTTAAAACAGCTCCGACAGACGGGCTAAACGGACGGTCGTTGAATTATCCGCGTGGCCGCATCTTGGGCGGATGTTCTTCAATTAATGGCATGATTTATATGCGCGGTCAGGCTGCAGATTATGAACACTGGCGCCAGTTGGGAAATGAAAGCTGGGGGTGGGATGATGTGCTGCCCTATTTCAAAAAGTCAGAAGATCATTTTGCCGGTGGCGATGATATGCATGGCTCTGGGGGTGAATGGCGTGTTGAAGAACAGCGCCTTTCATGGGATATATTGGATAAATTCAAGGCAGCCTGTATTGCCGCTGGCATACCAGAAACGGACGATTTCAATCGTGGCAGTAATGAAGGTGTGGGCTATTTTCAGGTCAATCAGAGGCGCGGCTGGCGGTGCAGCAGTTCCACGGCTTTTCTTGCTCCGGTGCGGGGCCGCAAGAATCTGACCGTGCTGACAGGTGCGACGGCCCAGCAGATTGTCATGACAGGCCGCAACGTTGCCGGCTTGAGGTTTTATCATCATAATCAAGAAACGGTTGCGGGCTGCAGCAGGGAGGTAATTTTATGCAGCGGGGCCATTGGTACGCCACAGCTTTTACAACTATCAGGCATTGGCGCGCCCGAGCTTTTGCAGAGCAACGGCATTACAGTTCGCCATAACCTGCCTGGTGTGGGTCAAAACCTGCAGGACCATTTGCAGATCAGAACCATTTATAAGGTCAAGAATGTGCGCACACTTAATGACTTCGCGCATAAACTGACAGGAAAAATACAAATTGGACTTGAATATCTCCTGAACCGTTCTGGTCCTATGTCTATGGCTCCAAGCCAGCTGGGCGCATTTGTGAAATCTGATCCTGCAATGACAACGCCTGACCTGCAATATCATGTCCAGCCGCTGTCGCTTCCTGCCTTTGGTGAGCCTCTGCACAGTTTTTCTGCCTTCACTGCCTCTGTCTGTAATTTGCGGCCACACTCACGCGGGACCGTGCAGATCACATCAGCTGATCCCTTTGCCAAACCGCATATCGCGCCTCATTATCTGTCGGCTGAAGCTGACCGGGTTGTTGCTGCCAAAGCGATAAGAATGACACGGAAAATTGTCAGCCAGGCCCCGCTTGCAGAACATGTGACTGACGAGTTTCTGCCTGGGGCTAACCATCAGTCTGATGAAGATCTAGTTGCAAAAGCTGGCGATATCAGTACCACAATTTTTCATCCTGTGGGTACAGCAAAAATGGGCAATGACCCGCAAGCTGTGGTAAGTGACAGGCTGAAGGTTCACGGCATCGCGGGCCTGCGGGTGGCAGATGCGTCTGTAATGCCTAACATCACGTCTGGAAATACGAATTCGCCGACATTAATGATCGCCGAAAAAGCTGCCGATTT
>DEBO01000021.1 GCA_002348585.1 Alphaproteobacteria bacterium UBA2954
CATCTTTGCTGATATTATTTGTCCATGGTGTTATATCGGCAAGACGCGGCTTGATCAGGCCTTTTCCCAACGCCCAAATCTTACGCCTGTTTATCGATGGCGCTGTTTCCTGTTAAATCCGTCCATGCCTGCAGAAGGAATGAACCGTCAGGCTTACTTGACATCGAAATTCGGCCATGCCGCATCCGCAGTTTATGGACGTATCGCAATGGCTGGGCTCGATGCAGGTATTGAATTCCAATTCTCAAAGATACAAAGAACACCTGACACGCGTTCTATACATCTTTTGGTGCTAGCAGCTGGTGACAAAAGTGAGCTTCTGGCTGATCACTTTTATAAGGCCTATTTTCTTGACGGGCTGGATATCAGCGAGGTTAACATTCAGGATGAAATTCTGGAGGCGTGTGGACTTGACCGACAAACGTTGTCTGCTGACCTTACCGCAGCTGCGAACCAGCTGGAAACAGACCTACATGATTGTCATACGTTAGCTATAGAGGGTGTACCAATGATTATTTTTAATGGCAGCCTGTCTCTGGCCGGAGCATACCCGCCTGATATCCTGTTGAATGTGATCGATTCTGCTGCGCGGCCAGCCTAGGCAGCCTCGACCAAAAGATTTGCGATTTCCTGCAAATATTCTCTTGCTTTTTCTGCTCTGTGAGTTTTTACAACCAAATTTGTTCTAATAATTAGCTTATGGTCAGGCCGCAACTGAACACAACCGCGCTTGCCAGCAATCCAACCAATTAACTGATCAGGACGTGCGAAGTGATTGTCTTTGAAAGATAGGGCAAACCCCTTATCTCCTGCATCCAGTTTCTGAATATTACATTTTTTACAATACTGTTTTAATACAACAATATCCAAAAGGTTAAAAACTGAATCAGGAATAACACCAAAACGATCCTCTAATTCCTTTGCCATCAGGGTGACATCATCTGACAAACTCAACCCACCTATGCGCCTGTATAGGGATAGGCGCACTGAAAGATCAGAAACGTAATCTTCTGGTATCATTACGCTGGTACCAAGAGTGATCTGTGGAGACCAATTGGTATCTGTTTCCTCATCTGCAGTGTTTGCACGCTTCAGCCGTGCGGCGTCAACAGCCTGTTTGAGCATATCCTGATACAGCTCAATACCCACCTCTTTTACATGACCAGACTGTTCATCTCCCAACAAATTACCTGCCCCTCTGATGTCCATATCATAAGAAGCAAGAGAAAAGCCGGCTCCCAGCTTGTCAAGTGTCTGCATCACTTCAAGACGGCGGCGGGCCTGCGATGTCAGCAGCAATCGTGGATCTGTTGTCAAATAGGCATAAGCACGTTCCTTGCTGCGGCCTACACGACCGCGCAACTGGTAAAGCTGGGCGAGGCCAAACATGTCAGAGCGGTGCACAATCAGTGTATTTGCTGTGGGAATATCAATGCCGGATTCAATTATGTTCGTCGACAGCAGAACATCTGCTGCGCCGTCTCCAAAATCCGTCATTGTCTGATCAAGTTCAGGTGCTGACATCTTGCCATGTGCGGTCAGGATTTTCAGGTCTGGCACCAATGCGATAACCCGGTCGTAAATCCGATTTAAATCTGCAATACGAGGACACACAACGAATGTCTGGCCACCTCTGAACTTTTCCCTAAGAAGGGCCTCTTTTAGTACAACTCCGTCCCAACTGCCAACAAATGTCCGCACAGCAAGCCTATCAACCGGAGGCGTAGCGATGATGGACATATTCCGCACACCCGATAAGGCAAGCTGGAGCGTCCGGGGGATTGGGGTTGCAGATAGGGTCAGAACATGAATGTCACCGCGCAATTCTTTCAAACGTTCTTTTTGAGCAACACCAAAATTCTGTTCTTCATCAATAATCAGCAAGCCCAAATTACTGAATTCAATTGATTTTGCTAATAGCGCATGTGTGCCAACAACCATCTGTACAGACCCATCTTTCAGTCCGGACTTTATCGTTGCTGCCTGTTTTGGTTTGGTCATCCTCGATAAGGTATCCACGGTGACTGGAAACCCTTTAAACCGTTCTTCAAACAGATGCCCGTGCTGACGGGCCAGCAGTGTTGTCGGGGTAACAAGTGCCACCTGATAACCTGCCATTGTCGCTACAAAAGCTGCTCGCAGGGCCACCTCTGTCTTGCCGAAACCGACATCACCACAAATCAGGCGATCTGTTGCCCGCCCGGATGACAAATCGGTCAATACATCAGATATGGCATCCAACTGATCATCTGTTTCAGGATGACCAAATCGTGCACAGAACTCAGTAAAAACACCTTCCGGCGCATGAAGAGATTCAGCAGACGTGACTTCACGTTCAGCCGCAACTTTAATAAGTTGCTCTGCCATTTCACGGATGCGGCCCTTAATCTTGGCTTTTCTGGCCTGCCAGCCCGCTCCGCCCAGCTTATCAAGATTGGCTTCACTGCCCTCCTGACCATAGCGTGACAACAGTTCAATATTCTCAACAGGAAGATAAAGCCTGTCACCCCCAGAATAACTGAGATGCAGACAATCATGTTCTGTTCCATCTGAACGGATTGTCTCCAAGCCTTCATAACGACCAATTCCATGTTCGACATGAACCACGAGATCGCCCGTCTCAAGCGACGAAACCTCACGTAGGAAATTATCTGCTCGGCGACGCCCCTGCGGGCGGGCACTGCGGGTGCCAAAAACGTCTTGCTCGCTAATGAGGCATGCATAAGGACTCTCAAAACCTGACTCAACAGATGTAATCAGAGCAAAACAGCCAGATGCCTCTATCTGTTCTAACCGGTCAATCATTCTAATTTCTTCACCCAGATGCGCACCTATTAATTCCAACATCCGTTTTAGGGCACCACTTGTTTCAGCAGTTAAAATAACTGGCCGCGTCTTAACAGCCTGATTAATATAGTGCGCAGCAGTCAATGATGGCGATGTCTGCGATGACGCGCCTGTGCCAAATGTCGGACCTAATGATGCACCGGTGTCACTATCTTTCGGGTTAAGCTCTGACCTGCTGAACCCTGCTAGGAACGACAGGTTATCCTGCTGGATGAATTGCTTAATCTCGTCTTCTGACACATACATAGTCTCTGGAGGCAAAGGCCGGTAGATCTGTTCTTGTTGGTCGGCAGGTGCAGCGCACCTGGCGTCATAGAAATCAGCAATCTGGTCAAGGCGAGACTGCCATACAGCCTCTGCCTCAACATCAAAAACATAACGCCAGCCCGGCAATTGCTCATGCAGAGGTAGCAAATGATCATGCAGCAGACCCAGCCAGTGCTCCAATCCGGGCACAAACTGCCCGGCAGACACTGATTCATAAAGCTGGTCTCTGGCCGAACGTCCCCCAAACTTCTTTAAATAGCCTTGTCTGAAATGGGTGATGGTTTCATCATCCAGAAGGAATTCATGAGCAGTTCGAATGTCCACATTCTGAATCTGCGCTCCTGAACGCTGACTAAGAGAATCAAATAATTTTATGGATTCAATTTCATCACCAAAGAAATCAAGCCGGACCGGCAAGGCATCTGTGTGCGGATAAATATCCACAATACAGCCCCGCATTGAATATTCACCATATTCTCGAACGGTTTGCGCGCGCCTGAACCCGTTGCGCGCCAGGAAACTAGCAATCTTATTCTGCTGAATGCTCTGTCCAGCCCGCAATCTAAGGCATGATGACTTAAAAAAAGACAGAGGCGGCAGTTTCTGAAGCCAGCCATTTACGGTTGTGAGCACAATAAAAGGTTTCTGATGGTCTATTTTTTTCAGCGCAGACAAATGTGAGAGAGTCTGAATACGCTTCGCTGTGATAGTTGAATGCGCAGACACACGGTCATAGGGCAGACAATCCCATGCAGGAAGTGACAAACACTCAATCTGGTCTGAAAAACAGTGCAGGCCAGCTTCAATGCGGGACATGCGTGCATCATCACGCGCAATAAATATGATTGGACCAGTTTCGTTCGCTAACTGATTTATGACAAACGGAATTACCGCGTCCAGACAACCAAATATCTGCTTAGAAACCGCAATTTTATTAATTAAATTCATATGTTTGCTATTGAACTTCAAATTTTTTTATCAGGTCTATTACAGTCCCCTGAAACGCTTCCGGCACCTCTTCATCACCCTGAACCCAAGCCAAAATTCTTGGGTCCCCTGCGTCCAACAGAGATTCAAACATATCAAGCTGATCATCACTTAATTCAGATAAATGGCGTGCCGCAAACTGGCCAAGTAATAGGTCTGTTTCCTTCATGCCTGTGTAACTTGACCTGTAAATCAAACGCTTTACCCGAACTTGGCGAGCTGATAGTGCACATTTTTCAGGCTGGACATGTGACTCAGACATTGATTTACCTCATTTATCGCCGTTATGATAGACCGATGTCTTTATGTCGATCTGGGGTGGCTGTGTCCATATCAAATCAAAGAAAAGACTGCAGAACAGCTGTCACAAGCCCGATTGTTATTTATGCATATTGCCCGTCCCCCTGTTATATATTCCTTGTTCGCCACTTTGACCAGCCTGCCAGGTGTTGGCCCGAAAATGGAGCAGATACTCGCCAAAAAGACAGGCCGGCACGTGATTGATTTATTACGTCACTTGCCTGTAAGTGTGATTGACAGAACCGCACGGCCTTCTGTTGACGAAGCAGAAGACGGACAGACCGCCACATTTGAAATACTGGTGTTAAAGGCTGACCTTCCCCCACCCCGT
>DEBO01000132.1:0-14330 GCA_002348585.1 Alphaproteobacteria bacterium UBA2954
CGGTTCCTGATCTGGATAAGAAACGCAAACATGACATCGAAATTGTTGTTGATCGTGTGATCATCAAACCTGATGCGGATAATCTGGCAACACGGCTGGCTGATTCGCTGGAAACCGCTATTGGACTGTCTGACGGTCTGGCTTATGCAGATGATGCTAGCAGTGGTCAGCGCACTGTCTTTTCGGCTCGGTTTGCCTGTCCTGTATCCGGTTTCACCATTGATGAGATTGAACCACGCCTGTTTTCCTTCAATAACCCGTTTGGGGCCTGTCCTGACTGTGACGGTCTTGGTGTGTCGTCTCATTTCGAAGCTCAGTTGGTGGTGCCTGATCCGCGCTTGTCCTTGAGTCAGGGAGCTCTGGCTCCTTGGGCGAAATCAACCTCTAAATATTATATCCAGACACTGGAAAGCCTGGCCAAAACCTTTGGCTTTTCGCTGGATGTGCCGTTTGAAGAGCTGGATATTCAGGTTCAGCATGTTTTGCTCCATGGCAGCGGCAATCAGGATGTTGAAATGGTTTATGATGACGGGCTGCGCTCCTACCGGACCACAAAACCGTTTGAAGGGCTGTTGCCCAATCTGACCCGCCGCTATGTTGAAACAGATTCAAACTGGGTACGTGATGAACTGGAAAAATTCCGCGCGATCCAACCTTGTGAGGGGTGCGGCGGCAAACGATTAAAGGCTGAATCTCTGGCTGTGCGGATTGATGATAAGGATATTTCTGATATTTCTGCCCTTTCAATCGGCGATGCAGCAGACTGGTTTACACAGCTCTCTGACAGCCTGTCGGCACAACAATCTGAAATTGCTGTACGCATTTTGAAAGAAATCAGTGAACGGCTTGGCTTTTTATCGAATGTAGGGCTGCGCTATCTTAATCTGTCCCGCAATTCCGGCACTTTGTCAGGCGGTGAATCTCAGCGGATCAGGCTGGCCTCTCAGATCGGCTCTGGGCTGACCGGTGTTCTTTATGTCCTGGATGAGCCGTCTATTGGCCTTCATCAGCGCGATAATGACAGGCTGCTGGCCACCCTCACCCGCCTACGCGATCTCGGCAATACCGTTCTGGTTGTTGAACATGATGAAGATGCGATACGCGCGGCTGACTACGTGATTGATATGGGCCCGGGGGCCGGTGTGCATGGTGGTCAGGTGGTCGCTGTAGGCACAGCTGAGCAGATAATGAATAAACAGGAATCTCTGACCGGCCAGTATCTGAGCGGGGTAAAGGAAATCAAAATCCCTAAACAACGGCGCAAAATTAACAAAAAGCGCCAGATCAGCCTGATCGGGGCGTCAGGTAATAACCTGCAGAATGTATCAGTGAACTTTCCGCTAGGCGTGCTGACCTGCGTGACAGGTGTGTCTGGTGGCGGTAAATCCACCTTGGTTCTGGAAACATTATGGAAAGCTCTATCCCGGCAATTGCATAAAGCCAGAGAAATACCCGCCCCTTATGACAAGCTGACCGGCATGGATTTGCTGGACAAGGTGGTTGATATTGACCAGTCACCGATTGGCCGCACCCCACGTTCCAATCCGGCGACTTATACAGGGGCCTTTACCCCAATCCGGGAATGGTTTGCCGGCCTGCCCGAATCCAAAAGCCGCGGCTATACCCCCGGCCGGTTCAGCTTCAATGTTAAAGGCGGGCGTTGTGAAGCTTGTCAAGGAGACGGCGTCATCAAGATTGAGATGCATTTTCTGCCTGATGTCTATGTCACCTGTGATACCTGCAAGGGCAAAAGATATAACCGTGAAACTCTGGAAATAACATGGCGAGACAGATCGATAGCGGATATCCTTGATATGACAGTTGAAGAAGGTGTGGAGTATTTCAAGGCTGTGCCTTTTATCCGGGACAAGCTGCAGACGATGCTTCGTGTGGGGTTGGGCTATGTGCGCATTGGCCAGCAGGCCACGACCTTGTCCGGCGGTGAAGCACAACGTGTCAAACTGTCTAAAGAGTTGTCCAGACGCGCCACTGGCAAGACCATCTATATTCTGGATGAGCCGACCACAGGGCTGCATTTCGCGGATATCGCCAAATTGCTGGAGGTGCTGCAGGAACTGGTCGACGGCGGCAATACCGTGATTGTCATTGAACATAATCTGGACGTTATTAAAACAGCTGATTATATCATTGATATGGGGCCCGAAGGGGGGGACAGCGGCGGCCAGGTTGTCGCTACAGGAACGCCTGAGGATGTTGCGGCTGAACCGCAATCTCACACCGGCCGCTATCTTGTCCCTCTCCTGCTTGACCAGTCCGCACAGAAAAAGGTGTCCTAGAAACGCTTATGCAAGCCAATAAACTTCATATTATCGGCGGCGGCATTGCCGGATCAGAAGCGGCCTGGCAGGCAGCAGAAATGGGCGCCTCTGTGATACTGCATGAAATGCGCCCAGTCCGCAAAACAGATGTACACCAGACAGGTCAGCTGGCTGAATTGGTCTGTTCAAACTCATTCCGGTCTGATGATGCTACAGCCAATGCGGTTGGCGTGCTGCATGCGGAAATGCGGATGCTGGGCTCTGTCGTCATGGCTGAGGCTGATACCGCGCGTGTGCCGGCCGGTGGGGCGCTGGCGGTTGACCGCGAGCTGTTTTCCAAAGGAGTTCAGGATCGCCTAGAAGCCCATCCCAACATAACAATTAAACGTGATGAGATCACCAACCTGCCAGACGCCAGCTGGGGCCAGACCATTATTGCCACCGGCCCGCTGACCTCACAGCTTCTGGCAGAGTCCATAAGGGCAGAAACAGGGGAAGAGGATCTGGCTTTCTTTGATGCGATTGCGCCCATTGTCTATTTTGACAGCGTGAATATGGATGTGGCCTGGTTTCAGTCCCGTTATGACAAAACCTCAGAGGGTGGTGACGGCAAAGATTATATCAACTGCCCTTTGAACGAGCAGCAATATTACCGGTTTCTGGAAGAAATGCTAGCAGCTGAGAAAATGTCGTTCCGTGAATGGGAACAGAACACGCCTTATTTTGACGGCTGTATGCCGATAGAGGTGATGGCAGACAGAGGCCGCGAGACATTACGGTTCGGGCCAATGAAGCCGGTCGGGCTAACCAATTCACATGACAGCAGCCGGCCTTATGCTGTGGTCCAGCTGCGTCAGGATAACAAGCTGGGCACACTGTTTAATATGGTTGGCTTCCAGACCAAGATGAAACATGCAGAACAGGTCCGGATTTTCCAGATGATCCCCGGGCTGGAAGATGCACAATTTGCCAGGCTGGGCGGGTTGCACAGAAACACCTTTATCAATAGTCCAAAACTGCTTGATAGGCAGATGCGACTGCGTTTAAAACCACATATTCGTTTTGCAGGACAGATAACAGGCGTTGAAGGTTATGTTGAATCTGCTGCGATTGGTGGGCTGACAGGCCGAATGGCAGCCTGCGATCTGTTTGGGCAAGGCTGGACGCCGCCGCCTGCGCAAACAGCACATGGGGCCCTTTTGTCACATATTACAGGCGGGGCGATGTCAGATACCTTCCAGCCTATGAACGTAAATTTTGGTCTTTTCCCTGAGCTGGAACAGCAGAATATCGGTAAACGCGGCCTGCGGGGACGCGATCGCAAAGCGGCTTATGCCAGGCGTGCTTTGGTCACAATGAGGGATTGGTCTGGAAACCTCAGTTTCCCTCTGCCAGAACTCTTCACTGCCTCATCGTGAGGTTGGCCGTAACATAACCTGGTAGAGTAAGCCGAAGATCAAAAAGGGTGTTCTTGTCACATCACGCTCTGCGGCTTTTCTGGCCAAATACGCAAGGCAGATAAGAAATTCACACCCCTTTCCTGCCTGTGCATAAATTGCATCAGAACTTGGTACATTAACGGGCTGTCCTGCCCGGCTAAGAGCGACAGACCGACCAATCTCTTCTGCAAAATCAGTCCGCTTCAAACCTGCCTTCACAGACATTAGGTAGATAAGTTGTGCCCAATTATCAGCAGAATCAGACGTGCCAAGCTCTATGGATTGCCTCCAAGATACAAGCAAGGAGGATATGTCTTCTGCTGTTAACTCCCCGGATAATAGCTGGTTTTTTAGATGGGCAGCGAGCGGGCCTGCCGATGCGTTATCTGTGTCAAGCTGAGCTTGCCACCATTGCAGACGTATCATTGCCAGCATCGGCTCAGATACTTGTGCTGCAATCCGATCAAACTCCAGTCCCAACAAGAGAAGAGTTGATAATGTCGCTTTCTGTCTTTCTGTCTGAAATAACAAAGCCAGAGCAAGACGGGGGGCATGCTGGCGAAGACTGTTATAGGCCGTTTGGTTCACCATTTTGTCTCGTTGGCTTGTCGTCCTCTATTCCTTTTACTCTACAGCCAGCAAACCTGCCGCAGCCGTGCGGCCTTCCGTTAGCAAAACATTCCAGGTCCGGCAGGCAGCTGCTGTACTCATCACTTCGAGCTTTATACCTTCATTACGTAATGCAGAGGCGATATCAGGCAAGTGGCTCTGCGGATACTCGCCAAGACCAAGCACAAGCAAATCAACATCTGTGTCTTGTAGGAAGCTGAGAAGTTCATCAGCTGAAATATCCTGTTCTGTCCTTACAGGCCAAGCCAGGGTCTGCCGTTGCAGAACAAATTGCGCACCAATCACACTTTTCTTGGCAATTCTAAAGCCGCCTTTGCCGTAACTATTTATAATTTGCAAACGATCGTCATCTGGAAATTCTTTTACAGAAATCAGCGGGTTATGTTTATCTGTCGTATGTTCAGACATCATTTAGCCTCATCAGATAAAGCCCACTTCTCAACCCACTATTAACGCTAACATTAGCGTTCATATTCAGGCACAGGTGCTGAGTTGTCTTCATCATCACTGCGCTTGAGGTCAAAACGCGAGATTACACCAACCGCAACAAAAATTGAGGAATAGGTGCCAATAGTCACGCCCCACAACATTGCCAACGCAAAATCCCTTAGTACAGCTCCACCAAAAATAATGATCGCCAGCAACGCAAGTGAGGTGGTGACCGAAGTCATCACTGTCCGCGACAAAGTTTCATTCAAGGATTTATTGAGGATTTTAGCCTGATCCCATGATTTGTATTTACGCAGGTTTTCGCGGACTCGATCAAACACGACAACGGTATCATTGATAGAATAACCAGCGATTGTCAAAATAGCGGCAACAGTGGCCAGATTAAACTCAAAGCTAGCCAAGGCAAACAGGCCCACTGTGGAAATCACATCATGGCCAAGAGCAATAACGGCGGCAATTGAGAACTGCCACTCAAATCTGAACCAGATATAAATCATAATCGCCAGAAGAGCACAGCCTACTGCCAGCATACCTTTCTCAGCGAGTTCAGCCCCGATTGTCGGACCAACAAACTCAGTCCTGCGAATATCAAAGTTCTCTCCCAGTGTTTCTGTGATGCGCTGAATAGCCGCTATCTGCGCTGTTTCATCCCCTTCCTGACGCTGCACTCGGATCAGAATGTCACGTTTACTTCCAAAGCTCTGAATTGAAATATCGCCAAGGTTTAAACGGCTAAGTTCTGAACGAATTTTAGCAACCTCAATAACGTTCTGTGATTGCGCCTCAATTAGGATGCCGCCTCGGAAGTCAATACCCAAATTCAGTCCTTTGCCAAGAAATAGTCCTATCGAAACAAGTACCAATATTGCAGAAAAGGCAGCTGTCAGCCGCATGTGACGCAGAAAATCAAAAGCCGAACTATCGGGGACAAGTTTTAATCTAAACATCCTTTACTTCCTGTCTACAACATCAGCCCTTTAGGCTTTTTTGCATCTGTCCAGAGGACAATAAATAAGCGTGTAACCATAATAGCTGTGAACATGGAAGTCAGAATGCCAAGGGATAAGGTCACAGCAAATCCTTTGATCGGACCTGTTCCAAAAATAAAGAGGAACAGAGCAGCGAATAAAGTGGTAAGATTTGAGTCAATAATTGTTGAAATTGCCCGCTTATAACCTGCTTCAATAGCAGCTCTGACCTTTCGTCCAGCTCTGAGTTCTTCCCGCACACGCTCAAAAATCAAAACATTCGAATCAACAGCCATCCCCATCGTAAGCACAATACCGGCAATACCAGGCAGTGTTAGTGTAGCCTGCAATGCACTTAAGGCGCCTAAAATCAAAATGATATTTACGAACAATGCTCCAACAGCAAAAATGCCAAAAAGTCCATAGCTTGCGACCATGTAAATTATGACCAGTATCATGCCAACCACAGCTGCAATCTGGCCGGCCGCAATAGAATCGGCTCCAAGGCCCGGGCCAACAGAACGCTCCTCAAGTACTATAAGCGGTGCTGGAAGCGCACCGGCACGTAATATCAATGCTAGCTCTTGTGTTTCCTCAACAGTAAATGTACCTGTTATCTGGCCATTCGTAAAAATTTGTGCCTGAATAACAGGTGCGGAAACCACTTTGCCATCAAGGATAATAGCGAAAGGCCTGCCGATATTTTCAGCCGTAACCCGGCCAAATTTTCGCCCACCAGCAGCGTTCAACTGAAAATTCACCGAAGGGCGGCCATTCTGATCAAAAGCTGCGCTGGCATTTTCCAACATTTCACCGCTAACCATGACGCGCTTCTCAACTACATAATCAGGCTCGCCTTTATTTACGCTTTCAAGAAGCTGGCTGCCTGGCGGTACACGTCCTGTGCGCTTGGCTTCGTCCGCGGTGGTTCGTGTGTCAACCAACTGAAAAGTCAGGCGGGCGGTTTGACCCAGAAGGCGCTTGATTCGCTCGGGATCATCGATCCCTGGCAGCTGTATTAAAACCCTGTCCCGGCCCTGGCGTTGAATAATTGGCTCTTTAGTCCCATCAGGATCAAGGCGACGTCGGATAATCTCAATCGCCTGTTCAACAGTGTTGTCAGCCATCAGCTGCAAGCCAGCTTCAGAAAAGCTAATGTTATAGGTTAAATCTTTATTAACAACTTCAAATTCGCGTCCTAATTCATTAAAAATATTTGTAAGTATTATTTCATTTTCTGTTTTACGAAGCGTGAATGTTACCGCATTAGGTGAGGCTTTTAACCCTTTGAAGCGGATTTTTTCATCCCTTAAAGACAGGCGCAATTGCTCAGCAATCCCCTCGAGGCGCTCTTCGCGGACGGCAGGAAGATCTGCACGAAGCAGAAGATGTGATCCCCCTTGCAAATCAAGACCCAGATTAATTTCTTCACCTGGCAAAAAGCGCATCAACCCTGCGCTGGACTGGTCAACACGGCTTCCATTGAATAGGTTTGGCACGGCATAAGCACAGCCAAGCAAGATAACAAACAAAACAAGCGTTTTTTTCCAACCTTCAAACTGTAACATGGGGAGCCTATTCTTAACCTTTGATAGAAAAATGAAGCGAGATACCTGTCAAGCAGAAGCAGCCATCTGTAGGGAATTCCAAGATCAAGGAACAGCCTTCCCTCAGTTATTTCTTTTTACCAAATAATGCGCCTAACCCTTGTTTCGGGGCGTCCTCTTTCGCTTTAACTGTTTTCGAAGCATCTTTTTTGTCTCGCAGGTCAGCGATCATTGTACGCATGACACTTACCTTTATATCCTTAGCGATTTCAACTTCAACCGTTTCCTGCCCTTCAACAGACTTTGAGACAGTGCCCAAAAGACCGCCAGAAGTGACAATCTTGTCACCGCGCTTCACATTATTCACCATTTCACGATGTTCTTTTGCACGTTTCTGTTGAGGCCTTATTAGGAAGAAATAAAACACAACAAAGATAAGTAAAAAGGGCAGCAGCGACGATAATCCTCCGGCACCTCCGGATGCCTGCGCAAAGGCTGGGCTGATAATCATATTTTCCTCCTAAGCTGTGACGTGCGTTGCACTATCATATCGACTGTTTGAAACAGCACAGGATGACCTAGTTCCCTGCTGTAAAATTACTGCTGAACAATACCTGTTTGTCTTGCAGGCGGCAACAGCAAAACAGGTCAATTTCAGTTATATGATTGATTGCGTCTCATGGATGAGATCTTGTATATTAGCAGAATATTCTAGCCTAATTTTTATGGATTTTGTGGAAAGGTAGCATGAGCACAAATGAGACACATACAGCCCTTCTGACACGTATTGCAGATGCATTGGAAAGGTTGGCCCCTCCCGCCCCAAAAAAGACTGATCTTACCCGACATGAAGGCTATATCTGGGATACAGAAAAACAGGCATTTCGTCCTGTAGATGAGATTAACAGGCTGCCCCTTGACAGCTTACAAGGCATCGATCAGCAAAAAGCACTTCTGCTTGAAAACACGACAAAATTTGCTGAAGGCCTCCGGGCAAATAATGCTCTGTTATGGGGCGCGCGAGGCACAGGAAAGTCATCTGTGCTGAAAGCGGTTCATGGCCATTTATTGGAAAAGGGACATCATCTTGGTTTAGTGGAGATTCAGCGTGAAGACTTGAATGATCTGCCAGATGTAATGAGTCTTCTGGGACAGACAAATCGCCCCTTCATCATCTTCTGTGATGATTTGGCGTTCGAACAGGATGATATTTCTTACAAATCACTCAAAGCTGTGCTTGAGGGTGGCTTGTCAGGTCGGCCTCCAAATATTGTATTTTACGCAACCTCTAACCGTCGCCATCTTATGCCTCGACAGATGATTGAAAATGAAAGAGGAACAGCAATTAATCCATCAGAGGCCGCAGAAGAAAAAATCTCTTTATCTGACCGGTTTGGCTTATGGATTGGCTTTCATTCTGTCGATCAGGACACCTATCTAGCGATGATAAAGTGGTATGTCAGCTATTATAACATCCCTGTTGACTATGAAGACATCCAGCCAGATGCTTTAGCCTGGGCAATGGGACGCGGCAACCGTTCGGGTCGCACAGCTTTTCAATACATCCTAAACCTGGCAATGAAACATCAGATTAAAGTGTGACCCTTAAAAATTAAGAAATGAGTTCGCGCGGATTGATAGGCGTTCGGCTTTTGCGAATTTCAAAATGAAGCTGCGGTGTGTCAACATAACCCGTTGTTCCTACCTGCCCTATGACCGTACCGTTACTCAGAACATCTCCCTCTTTGACAGATAAAACATCCAGATGTGCATAAGCGGTGATATAACCTCCTTCATGCTTCACCAAAACGAGTGTACCAAACCGTTTCAACTCCTTGCCGACAAAAGCAACTGTGCCAGGCGCAGATGTTGTGACCAAAGTTCCAAAAGGAGCGCTGATTTTCACCCCATCATGATGCACCCCGCGTTCTGCAGGACCAAACTCTGTCGTCACTTCTCCCTTAAGAGGCCAAGTAAAGCCCAACTTACCCAGCGATGGCGCAACAAATATCTTTACTGGCTGCTTTTTGGATTGCAAAACGGGCACGGAAGAAGGTGCTGCGGTATTGGTCTTTGTTACTCTATCAAGAACCAGCCCATCAACCTCAAGTACCGATAAATCAACTGTTTCCGGTAACAGCAGAACCTGCCCAACGGTCAAGGCAAACGGCTCTGATAATTGATTCAACCGGGCAAGCTCAAACTGGCTGACGGCATAGCGTTGAGACAAGCTGAACAGTGAATCTGCAATCTTTACAACATGCGTCTTTTGTGGCTTTACACGCAAAACCTGACCAGAATAAAGGTTATAAGGAGCGACAAGGTCATTATCCCTGATAATAGATTGCGGAGTAACCTGATATCTTGTAGCGACGCGATATAGACTATCGCCATCTTGTACAACTACTGTTCCAGATACAGGTATGGTTTGTCTGGCTTCACGAAGAGGCGCATTCACGACAGTTGCAGGTGTGTTACTTTTAAGTGTAAGGGCGTTCTTAGCCCCTACCAAACTTGGAGACTGACAACCGGCAAAAATACTGCCTAATAGCAGAAAACCGGCTGCTTTGATAAATCCTGTACAGATATGCATCGTCATATGTTTGACTTCCCGCTGCTACCTTTCTGTTCCATCAACCATAGGAACAAACCTAACTGGCATAAGGCACTCTGTCTTAATCCCATTTTCTTTTCGTTTTACACGAAACAATTCTTCCTGACCAGATGGACCAACAGGTGCAACAAGGATCCCCCCAACCTTTAACTGGTCTAGAAGAAAAGCGGGAACTTTTTCTGTCTGACAGGTAATGATGATACGGTCAAAAGGAGCGGCTTCGGGCCAACCTTTTTTACCATCAGCATGACGGTAAATTATGTTTGATAATTGCAACTGTTTACATCTAGCTTCTGCTTGAACTAACAAAGGACGGAGTCGTTCCATTGTGTAAACGCGCCTGACAAGACAGGCCAAAATTGCGGCTTGGTACCCGCTTCCAGTCCCAATTTCCAGAACGCTGTGGCGTTTGTTTAACTCTAGATATTCAGTCATTTTGGCGACAATGTATGGTTGACTTATAGTCTGCCCATTACCGATGGGCAATGAAGCATTTTCATAAGCATGCGCTTTGAGATGTATAGGGACAAATTTTTCTCGGGGTGTCTGTTCAATAGCTGACAATATCTTTGCGTTCATTATAGCCTGCGCACGCAAAGTCATGACCAATTTGGCTTTTTGAGGCATAAATTCGTCTGTCTGTGCTGTCACCATTATGCCAGTTCAAAAATCTTTCTCAGGAATTTTAGCCAGAAGTTTAAGGTCAGTCGCGTTCATATGTAATGGCGTGAAGGTTACAAATCCCTCATTCAGCCACCATCTGTCAGAACCCTGATTAACTTTTTCACGCATCAAAAGTGGCCCAATCCGGTAAGTGTTAGGTGTATGTCCAGGGATTATTTCATCAGAAAACTTATGCTCATCCAAGGTTGCTCTTTTAATGCCTTTTACCGACCCTAAACGGGCTTCAGGGAAATTGATATTCAGAACGGTGCGCGGTGGTATCTTTATGTCCAATGCCGCAGCCAGCACTTGCAGACCAACTGACTTCACAGGTGTAAAATCAGTCTGACGCTGAAAAAATCGTTGCGAAAGAGCAACAGCTGGCACGTCAACGATTGCCGCCTCCATTGCCGCACCAATGGTGCCTGAATAACCCACATCATCTGCAACATTCATCCCATGATTAATCCCTGACAAAACCAGGTCAGGCTTCTGATCGGCGTAGAGCAGGTTGAGTGCCATCATGACACAATCCGCTGGCGTGCCAGAGACACCATAATGCCGCTCATCACGGCGCACAAATTCGATATCTTTGTGTAGGCTAATTGCCCTACCTACACCTGACTGGTTAGACAAGGGGGCAACAACACAGACATCATCTGTAAACTGAAGCGCAAGCTCCTCAAGAAGATGCAAACCTTCTGCATCCAATCCATCATCATTTGTGATTAAGACACGCACGCAGGTCAACCTTTCGTTGGAACAAGTACGTCTGTTCCCATATAGCTGTGCAAAACTTCTGGCAACGCAATCGCACCATCTGCTTGTTGACCATTTTCCATAATGGCAATCATGCAGCGGCCAACCGCAAGTGCTGATCCGTTTAACGTATGAACAAATTCTGTATTTTTTTCGCCATCCTTGCGGGTTCTGGCTTTCATCCGGCGCGCTTGAAACGGTCCGCAGTTCGAACAGGATGATATCTCACGATACATGCCCCTGCCCTCATCCTGACCAGGAAGCCAAACCTCAAGGTCAAATGTCTGCTGTGCAGAAAAACCTGTATCTCCGGAACACAGGCGCAATACTCTGAAGGACAGACCTAGTTTCTGCAGGATTATCTCTGCGCAGGCCGTCATCCGTTCAAGCTCAGCCTCTGACTGGTCGGGCGCAACAATTGAAACAAGTTCAACTTTTGAGAATTGATGCTGACGGATAAGGCCTTTGGTATCGCGGCCTGCAGAACCCGCCTCCGCACGAAAACAGGGTGTAAACGCTGTCAGCCGCAGGGGCAGCTGTTCAGCAGGAACAATGCTGTCCGCAACCAAATTCGTCAGTGGCACTTCAGCGGTAGGGATCAGCCATCTGTCATCAGTAGTATGAAACAAATCCTCTGCAAATTTTGGCAGTTGCCCAGTTCCTGTCATTGTCTGTTTGCGCACCAGAGCCGGTGGCAAAATTTCAGTGTAGCCATGTTCATTTGTATGTACATCTAACATGAAAGCGGCCAAAGCACGTTCAAGTTTGGCTAGCTGACCTTTCAGGACAACAAACCGCGCGCCAGAAAGCTTTGCTGCAATCGAAAAATCCATTTCAGCCAAGGTTTCACCCAAATCAACATGATCACGCGGCGTGAAATCAAAAGACGGTTTCTGCCCGACTACTTTTATCAGCTCATTTTCATCCTCATCTTCTCCGTCAGGAACGCGTTCATCCAAAATATTAGGCAGCCCCATTAATTGGCTTGAAATCTCTACAGCAATTTTGGCCTCTTCTGCTTCAATTTCAGGGACAGCTTTTTTCAGTAAGGCAACCTCAGACATGACTTCACTAGCATCACCACCCTGTGCTTTAATCTGTCCAATCTCCCGGCTTGCCTCATTGCGCCGTGCCTGTTTTTCCTGCAGCTCAGTTTGTAATGCGCGTCTGCGTGCATCCAAATCGCAGATCTGCAGAGCAACAGCAGGCAATCCCCTCCGCGCTAATGCTGCATCAAACTGTTCAGGATTATCTCTAATAAATCGAATATCATGCATGAGAATTACACCTCTCAGCCTTTATGTTTTAGTGTGTTTTTATGTCAGAATAAGACAGCTCTGGCCTAGTTCAGCTATCCGTTTCGTCCCCATTACGCTTCTGTATAAGGCGTGCACCTAAAATCGACAATTCATAAAGCATGATCACAGGAATTGCCAGCAACACCTGCGAAATCACATCAGGTGGTGTCAATATAGCTGCGGCGATAAACGCAAAAAGAATGGCATATTTACGCTTGCTGGCAAGTCCGTCCGGTGTCATCAATCCAGCACGCACAAGCAATAACAAAATGACCGGAAGCTCGAAGGAGAGACCGAAAGCGAACATGAGGCGCATCACAAGACTTAGATATTCAGAAATTCGGGGTTCAACCTCAATAGGTAATGCCCCTGCCCCGCCTTGCACTTCGAAGGACAGGAAAAAATCCCACGCTAAGGGAATAACAATGTAATAGACCATCGCAGCCCCTAGTGCGAACAGCACAGGCGTAGCAAGCAAGAATGGATAGATAGCCTGTCTCTCATTCTTGTAAAGACCAGGTGCAACAAATTTCCATATTTGCAACAACATCAGCGGAAAAGTTATTGATATTGATACAAAAAAAGCAACTTTCACCTGTGTGAAAAACCCTTCATGCAAACCTGTAAAAATCATACGGCTGACTTCATGGCGCTCTGCCAAAGGAGCCTGCAAAAATAGATAGACTAAATCTGCAATATTGTGGCTGCCACTACCAAACGGTCGGATGAAACAGGCAAGAAAAATGACAACAAACCCAATCATAACAATACCTAACCGATTTCTTAACTCGGTAAGGTGATCAAGAAGGCTCATAGAGCCGTCATCTTGATGGGTTGTCTCTGACATCAACTTTTATCCTGAGCATTTTTTTCAGCTTCAACATTTGTCGCCTTGCGCCCAGCAGATTTTACCGCTTCAATGTCTTCACGAAGTGTGGAAATATTGCTTTCCTGACCATCCGAAGTAAGTTCAGACTTCACAGCATCGTCTACCACACGTGCTACGTTATCTAAATTACCTGACTGTAGATCTGACACCATTGTTTTAACATCTTTCATGTCACTGTCAGCAGCGACATCCTCAAGACTTCGGGTGAATTCTCTTGCCATTTGACGGGCTTGACCGGTAACTTTGGTGAACGCGCGCAAAACTTTAGGCAGATCTTTAGGCCCCACAACCAAAACAAGAACGAAGGCAATCATCATAAATTCCTGCCAACCGAAATCAAACATTCCAGTCTCCTTGTCTAAGAAAGTCGTTTAGCCCCAATCGGAAGCAAAGCAAAAAGAAACCAAGATTACAGTTTGCTTGTAAAGTTAAAAGCACCGTAAACCTAAGCTTTCTTTTTTGCAGCCTTTTTCGCAGAGGATTTTTTCTTCGCAGTCTTTTTTGGGGCAGCTTTCTTTTTGGCCACTTTTTTAGGCGTGGCTTTCTTGGCTGACGTTGCTTCTATTGTAACAGGCTCATCTTCTTCGGAGCCTTCAGGGTTTTTAACTCCTTCTTTGAAACTACGCAGCCCTTTACCGAAATCACCCATAATTCCTGAAATTTTGCCAGGGCGTGCAAACAAAATCAAAACTACAGCAAGGACAATGATCCAATGCCAAATGCTCGTAAAACCCATAATTGTTCCCCTTTAGAGAAGGTCTTAGCCGTTGGTGCAGTCTTGCTACCGATTAGGC
>DEBO01000132.1:14729-16417 GCA_002348585.1 Alphaproteobacteria bacterium UBA2954
TCTGTTGCATTTTTTTCCAACTGTGAAAAGACAAATACTTGCGCCGGATCAATATCCAAATAAACGATTTCGCCCTCTGCCATAAAATTCAGGCCCGGAATACGAGCATGAAGGTGCAGTTCCCGACTGGTGGCAGTCTCAGAAGTCATACTCAAATGCAACAAAGAAGAGCCTCCTAACAACCGACTTTCCATAACCTTTGCTTTTAAACCTGTTTCCTGCAGGCTGATTTGCAATCCTTCATACCTAATAAGAACATCTGCGGCCTGCCCATCTTTAATTCCTGTGCAGGTAAAATTGCCAACCATACTTTCTGCCTGACCATTTCGACCTCTAGCAGGAATGTGATTTAACTCGCCAAAAAATTCGGCGACAAACGCATTTTCTGGCCGACAATACAAATCGATTGGACGACCTTGTTGCATGATTTTTCCATCACGCAAGACAATGATTTTATCAGACATAAACATAGCCTCTTCAGCATCATGTGTGACCATCAGAGCTGCTGTGCCTGTCTGTCTGAGAATATGAAGCATTTTATCACGTACACGCTCGCGAAGACGGCTGTCCAGGCCGGAATATGGCTCATCGAGCAAAATCAGGCGAGGGGCTGGTGCGAGTGCCCTTGCAAGAGCAACACGTTGTTGCTGACCACCAGATATTTCGTGTGGAAATTTTGTTTCCATATCAGACAGGTCCATTTCCTTCATAAGCTCTGCCAAATAAATTTCAGTTTCGCTATTTGTTTGTTTCATCCCAAATCGAATATTCTCGCCAATGGTCATATGCGGAAATAAGGCATAAGACTGAAAGACAAGCCCCATTTGCCGGCGCTCAGGCGCAACTAGAATTGTTGGACTGGAGAGAATATTCCCATCTTGTGCAACTTGGCCACTAATTGGGGTTTCAAAACCTGCAGCAAGACGAAGCAGTGTTGTTTTGCCGCAACCAGACGGTCCAAGGAGGGTAACGACTTGTCCACCTTCGATTTCAAAGGAAATATCAGTCACAGATTGTTGACGGCCATAAGTATGACTTACATTCTCAAACGTGATCACAATTCGGCTCCTGACAGACCACATATTTACATTTATTAACTCTAAGTGTCTTCATTCTCTATTTCAAATTCGCCAGAAAACCGGTCTTCAAAATCTGTGTTGAGCAAATCAGCTTCATCCAAAGCACTCTCTTCCTCATCTTCAGCACCCTTCTCATTTCTAGACTCAGCAAGCCCTCCTAAAACCTGACCTTTTCGAAGCAATCCAGCTGATTTCAGTTCTTCCATTCCTGGCAGATCATCAGTGGTCTTTATACCAAAATGATCCAAAAATGTTGGACTTGTTCCCCAGGTTAACGGTCGACCTGGCGTCCGCCTGCGACCACGTGGCCTGATCCATTCTAGTTCCAGCAGAATATCCAATGTACCACGCGAAAGGCTAATGCCTCTGATTTCTTCTATCTCAGAACGTGTTATGGGTTGATGATAAGCAATAATTGCCAAAACTTCCAAAGCTGCACGAGACAAGGGTTTCTGAACAGGTTTATCCAAGGATAGATAGCGAGCAATATCAGCTTTCGTTCGAAAGGCAAGCTGGTCCCCGCTGATCTCGAAAGTCAGACCTGAACGCTCATCATAACGTGACTGAATAAGCTCTAAAATTTCTGGCAACTGCGCCTCGTCCTGTAAA
>DEBO01000132.1:16740-21618 GCA_002348585.1 Alphaproteobacteria bacterium UBA2954
AACTGCGCCTCGTCCTGTAAAAATGGTAAAACAGAATTAATTGGAATAGCTTTTGCCGAAGCGAATACCAGTGCTTCTACGATACGGGCAGCCTGAATCGCATCAGTTTTAGGTAAATCAGCTGAATTGCTCATTTGACTGACTCCTTTAATCGGATAAAAAGCGGGGCATAAGCAGATGATTGCCGCAACGCGACAACACCATCCTTGGCTAATTCAAGTGAAGCAACGAAATGAGAAGCGACAGCAGACCGTCTGTCAAGCGGCTGCGAAAGATTGGCTGGCAAAAATGTAGACAGTTCAGACCAGCCCGGTGTACGAGGCAATAAATTTTGCAAACGGCCTGCAGCCTCCTGAACAGAATAAAGCCGTGTCGCCGCAATCGTCAGCTTCTCTGCTTCATCCGATGAAACCATTCTGCCATAAGCTGACAAGAGATCATATAAGCGCGCCTGCCAAACGATCTGTTCCTTGCGCTCAAACTCTTCCGGTTGCCCCCTTACCAAACGATGGCGATTTAGAAGCGGAAGTTCTGTCAACCGCATAGCCGCTGACTGCATAGATTCAAGCCTGACAAGCTGATAGCGCAACGCATCTGTCATATCAATAAACTCACTTGCCTGTTCTGGTTCTGGATCAGGCAACAATAGTCGAGATTTGAGATAGGCAAGCCAAGCCGCCATTACCAGATAGTCTGCTGCAATTTCAAGATTAAGGTCTCTCGCGGTTTCAATATACAGGAGATATTGTTCTGCCAGGGGAAGAATGGAAATTTTACCCAAATCCACTTTCTGTTCACGTGCCAGTGACAAAAGTAAATCGATTGGCCCCTCAAATCCATCCAAATTTACAAATAAAGATAATTGCCGATCTGAGGCAGAGGCGGAAACATCCTCTTCAAAGTTATCACTCATGGCTTTTGCGTCTTTGTTTGCCTGATAATACAATCCTGCCCTGCCCGCTTCAACCCATCGCAAATTAATAAAGCGTCTTGTTTAGGAATAGGATCCGTTATGACCCTCCAGAACAGCTGGCCATCTGTGGATTTAATTGATCGGACATCCAGCTGATGGCCCCGCAAACGGTCCGCATGTTTATGATTTAAAAGAGCTGCCGCTGTTTTGGCTTTGTCTTCTTTACGAAAGGCCGCCAATTGAACCATCATCTCAACCTGACCGGACTTTGTCACCTTTGGGCGTGGAGTTGGCATGGCAGGTGCGTTCAGCGCCGCAGTTAAATCGACAGCCTCTGACTTTTTTTGTTCAACCTCCGAGCTGGTAATATTTTCCTGAGTGCTGTCCTTATTCGGTTCACCATCAATAGTTCTATCATCCTGATCTGCAAACTGCTTATTGACAGTTTCAGCCCTTTGGATTGACTGTTGTGTTTGCACATCCGTATCCTGTAATACGGGATTATTTTCATTCCCAAGCTTAGCTTTTTCATCTTTTAGCTTTGTCACAGCAACAGGCGGAGGCTCTGGAGCCGGATCAGAAAGTAATATAACCTCAGAGTTTTGGTTTGCCTCAGCATTTCCGTCAATAAGGTTCATAAAGGTTGAATCCTGATTGGGAATGTTCGCATGCGTGCCGTCAGCTGGCTTAACTCTGAAAGGGGTCGGATCTGCTCGTAAAACGACTAGGCTGTTTTCTGGCGGCGGTTGCACAATGTATGTCCAGGCCGCCCATCCGCCGCCACCCAGCATCAATAGGAAAATTATTATTCTGAAAAGGCGCGCAAACCGGCTTTTCTTTGGAGGAGCAATATCAGACATTTCACCAACCACCATTACATCTCTTCCGGCGATCGAACAGACAACAAATTCAGGCCTGTTTTGATTACCTGCGCAGTTGCTGCCACCAGATTGAGCCGGGCTCTGGTTAACCCAGCATCTGACTCCAGGATGAACCGCAAGGCCGGATTATCACGCCCGGCATTCCACAGGCCGTGAAACAAGGCAGCCAGATCAATCAGATAAAACGCCACCCGATGCGGCTCATGGGTCAGGGCCGCCGTGCGGACAACAGATGGCCAGCTCGCCAGCTGTTTAATCAGCCGCACTTCATGCATATCTGATAAGAGGGCCAGATCAGGCTGCCCCTGTTCCGTCAAACCACGGATATCCTCCTGCCGCAGAACAGATGAGGCTCTGGCATGCGCATATTGAACGTAGAACACCGGATTTTCGCGGCTTTTTTCTGTCACCTTAGCATAATCAAACTCCAGCGCTTGATCATTGCGCCGGGTCAGCATGATAAAGCGCATCACATCAGCCCCGACAGTCTCCATCACATCCCGCAGCGTCACAAAGGTTCCCGCCCGCTTTGACATTTTAACCGGCTTACCCTTATCCAGCAGCGTGACCAGCTGACACAATTTTACATCCAGCATATCGTTTTGTTCAGACAAGGCTTGTGTGGCGGCTGTCATCCGTTTCACATAACCGCTATGATCTGCCCCCCAGACATTGATCAAAGCGCCGCCAGTGCGGTTCAGCTTATCTGCATGATAGGCCACATCTGAGGCGAAATAAGTCCAGCTTCCATCTGATTTCTGTAATGGGCGGTCAGTATCATCTCCGAATTCAGTTGCCCGGAATAACAGCTGCTCACGCTCTTCCCAGTCGTCTGGAAGCTGGCCCTTTGGCGCCGCCAGAACTCCCCGATAGACCAGACCACGGTCGCGCAAACTTCCTATTGCCTCATCAACATGCCCCTGCTCAACCAGATCACGTTCTGAAGTAAACACATCCATCTCAATGCCCAGCTCACGCAAATCTGCTTTGATCCCGTCCATCATTGCGTCAATAGCAAAGCTTCTGACAATCGGAAGGGTGACGACCTCTGGCTGATTACGCAAACTGTCCTGATAACGGGTTTTCAGCGCTTCACCCACATCTTTCAGATACTCGCCCGGATACAGCCCTTCAGGGATGGTAATCCTCTCTTCTCCCAAGGCCTCGCGATAGCGCAAGAAAGCCGAACGGGCGAGCGTGTCAACCTGAGAGCCAGCGTCATTGATATAATATTCACGAGTAACCTGAAAGCCGCAAAATGCTAGCAAATTCGCCAGCGCATCGCCAAATATTGCCCCTCTTGCATGGGCGGCATGTAATGGGCCGGTAGGATTGGCAGATACAAATTCCACATTGACCGCCTGTCCGTTGCCGATATCTGATTGCCCGTACACAGACCCCGCTGACAAAATAGCGTTCAATTCTGCTGGCCAGATACCGGGCTTCAGTGTGATATTCAAAAACCCAGGGCCGGCTATATCAACAACCGCAATATCTTCATTTGCCGCCAGCTTGTCTGCCAACAGCCCGGCTAGCTCGCGCGGGGCCATGCTGACCTGCTTTGCCAGAACCATAGCCGCATTACAAGCCAGATCCCCGTGACTTTCCTCACGCGGCAGTTCAACCACCAGCTTTTCGGTATTCACAGCCTGTAGCGGCGTTACCTGGCCATCCTCAATCAGCTGGTGAACAGAAACAGTGACAAAATCAGCAAAGCGGGAAAAAATATCCATGTCAGACAAGAATAGGACCTGTTTCAAAAATACGTTCATATTCTAATAGCGCATACCGGTCTGTCATGGAAGCCACATAGTCGGCAATAGTGCGTGCTTTTTCAGCCCTTGTCTGATCTTTCAATTTGTCCTGCCATTCAGTTGGCATCAGGTTGGTCTCAGACAACAGCCTGTCAAACAAAGCAGCCAGCTGTTTCTTGGATTTACTGGTCATTCTGTTGACCTTGTAATGACGCCAGCTATAGGCCAACAAAAAGCTGCGCAAGGCAGCCAGCTCTTCTGCTGCCTGTCCGGAATGCCCGGCCAGAGCCTGTCCGGCGGTGCGGATATCCTCAGCTGTTTCCGGATTTAGATCTGCAAGTCGCGAAGTTGTGTTCACCAAAGCATCCTGAACAAAATAGCTAATCAGCCGCCGGGTCAGCTCATGAGTCAGCCTGCCCATGCTCAGATTACAATGCTGGTAATGTATTTCCCCCAGCACAGCTCCGACCACAGGCAACTCGTCAATCTGATCAATCGTGATCAGACCTGCCCGCAACGCATCATCAAAATCATGCGACATATAAGCGATATCATCAGACAAATTAGCCAGCTGCGCCTCCAGGCTTGGCCAAAGTCCCAGCTCAAGCCCCCAATCCTGATCAAGCTGAGCAATTGTCGGCCTGACCTCATCTGTCATTGGCCCGTTATGTTTAATCACTCCGTCAATAGTTTCAAAAGTCAGATTCAGACCATTGAAACGGGCATAGCGTTCTTCCAGCAGGGTTAAGACCCGGACCGACTGCTCATTATGGTTAAAGCCACCATAATCTGCCATCACCTCATTCAGCGCGGTCTCGCCAGCATGGCCGAAAGGCGGGTGACCCAGATCATGGGCCAGCGCGACCGCTTCTGCGATATCTTCATTCAGCCTCAGCGCCCTTGCCATAGTACGCGCAATTTGTGCCACTTCTAATGAATGGGTCAGCCGGGTGCGGTAATAATCCCCCTCATGATATAAAAACACTTGTGTTTTATGTTTCAGCCGACGAAAGGCGACAGAATGAATAATCCGGTCACGGTCACGCTGAAACTCCGTGCGGCTAAACGGCCTGGCCGGGCTTTCTCCCTCTGCGATATGCCGCCCCTTTATTGAAGCAAGACAGGCATAGGAGGCAAAAGAAAAAGATGACGGAGCGGTCATGATGAGGCTCTTTGGCTGGGGCTGCTGATTTTACTGACAAACTATATCAGAATTTCAACCAGACCCCAAAGTCATCAATTCATCCCCATCTTGATTTCCAGAGCTGTCATTGTCATATTCAGATCAGGTGATTTTACTGATAAGTTTGGATCAGACCAGATGGATAAT
>DEBO01000132.1:22010-31058 GCA_002348585.1 Alphaproteobacteria bacterium UBA2954
CTGTTGCTGCAGACAGAAACCGGCCCCTATTTTCGGGTTCAGGTTGATGGAGGTGGCTGTTCCGGCTTTCAGTACAAATTTGATTTTGACAGCATCAAAAATGATGATGATCTAGAACTAACCCAGCATGGCGTGACCGTACTGATTGACGAGATGTCGATGCCGTTCTTAGAGCAAGCCCAGCTTGACTTTAAAGAAGAGCTGATCGGCTCTTACTTTGCGGTTGAAAACCCGAACGCCACAGCCAACTGCGGCTGTGGGACATCTTTTTCGGTTTAGGAGCGCTGATATGCGCATTACCTGCTGGAATGTGAATTCCTTGAAAGCCCGTCTTGGTCATGTTCTTGACTATTGCCGTTCCGGGCAGACTGATTGCCTTTTGCTGCAGGAACTGAAACTGACAGATGAGGCATTCCCGCATGATGAATTTTCAGCTATTGGCTGGAATGCTGCCGCACATGGCCAGAAAACCTATAATGGGGTAGCTATACTTAGCCGGCATGATATAATCGATGTCGCAAAGGGATTGCCCTGTCTTACTGAAGATGACAAAGCAGACGAGCAGTCCCGTTATATTGAAGCAACAGTTGCTGGTTTTCGTGTGGGATCGATTTACCTGCCAAACGGCAACCCCTGCCCAGGACCAAAATTTGACTACAAATTGGCCTGGATGAAACGACTTCACTCACGGGCGCAGGTTTTATTTGCAGAGGAAATTCCTGCTGTTCTAGGTGGTGATTATAATGTTATGCCGCAGGATATTGACTGCTATGACCCATCTGCCTGGGCAGGTGATGCGTTATGGCATATGGACAGCCGGGCAGCCTTTTTCAGTCTTTTGAATCTTGGCTATACAGATGCCATTCGAGCCATTCATCCGCAAGGCGCACAATACAGCTATTGGGATTATCAGGCCGGGGCATGGCAGCGCGACAATGGTATTCGGATTGACCATCTACTATTGTCACCTGAAGCGTCTAGTCGACTAAAAAATGCGGGTATAGATAAAAGACCGCGCGGGCTAGAACGACCGTCCGATCATACGCCAGTTTGGGTGGAGGTAGTCTGAGAGATTGCTAAGCTGAGAAATTTGCTTGATGGATGGTACCCTTAATCAAACGCGTAAAAATCAGAATAGTTCTTGTATTTATTTTTTGGCTTGAAATCTGATTTTACGGCTTCTCTTGGATCCCTTACCCAAACCTGCCTGTTAGGGTGCATGCCCGCACCAAAGACCGCAGGAACAGCTGAGCATCTCATTCTGTTTAATAGACGCGTGTCTGCAGCACCGACTTTTGGATGAACGCCATCATTACTAGCCACTTCTGCTTCCCATTGAAGTTTTCTTTCAGAATAGACTTCAGGTTCATTTAGCTCAACGCATGTAATTTCATTCGTTTCGAGATTGACTATAATTTTATCATTTTCCTCAATCAATCCGATGGGGCCACCGCCAGCGGCCTCTGGACCTACATGCCCTATCACTAACCCAACTGAACCACCTGAGAACCTTCCGTCAGTCATAAGGCCTACAACAATATTTTTTTCTCTGCATAACGCTGTTATCCTTGAGGTGGAATCCAACATTTCCGGCATTCCTGGCGCACCGAAAGGCCCCTCATATCTTACCACAATCATGTCAAAGTTTTTTATATTTCCAGGATAATTATCGAGCGTATTTAAAAGTTCTTGTTCACCGTTAAACACTCTTGCATTTCCAGTAAAAATATTATTTTCAAGACCAGACTCAACACCTGCAAGTTTCAGAACCGCGCTAAAATCTGGTGATAAATTACCGCCAAGAACTCTCAGTCCACCCGTATTTTTAAAGGGATTTTTTATTGGAAATATAACTTCTGAGTCTGGCTCCGGAGGGTCTAATCTAGAAATTTGTTGTTGGAGCGTTTCACCTGTGCAAGTTAGCGTATCACCATTGAGAAGCCCAGCCTCTAACAGTTCTTTTACAACTACCTGCATTCCACCTTTGGCATCAATGTCTACCATTGAGTACTGCCCAAATGGCCTGGCGTTCACCACAACCGGGATTACTTTTTCAGAAAGGAAATTAAATTCATCTGGGCTCATTATATCCTTTGCAAAATCAGCATATCCAGCGGCTCTAGCTATTTCAGGAGCATGAAGCAACACATTAGTCGAACCACCAACTGACATTGCTACGATAAGAGCATTTCTTATGGAGTCTCGATTAACAATATCTCGTGGAGTAATATCCTCTCTTATCAAGTTTTCTAGATAATTGACCAGTTGTTTTGGAAACTCCTCAATTCTTCGAACGTCTTGGGACGCTGGGGAGACCATATGAAGAGGCTGCATTCCAACAACACCGATAAATGTCTGCATAGTGTTGTAGGTGAACATCCCCCCACAGCTGCCGAAACCAGGACATGCCTCTACTGCTATTCGTCTTTTGAGCTTCTCGTCACTACTTCCAGCCAATTGATAGGCTGTGATAAGGTCTATATCTTTACCAGTAGCGGAGTCCACCCCAGGTCGAATCGAACCATCAGACATGATTATGGAGGGACGATTATGCTCAAGAATTGCCGCTAAGGTTCCGACAGGTGGCTTGTCACATGCAACTACAGCAATAACGCCTTCCAAGCCAGATGCACTTAAGTGTTCAGCAAGAGAATCGTTAGTTATCTCCCTACCAATAAGGGAGTAGCGCATTTCTTTAGTTCCATTTCTTATACCGTCTGAAGTTGCAATAGTGTATTCAGGCTGAACAAGCCTTAAAGCCATTTTGTCTTTGCTAGTGCCAATTTGATTTTTTAAAATGTCATGAATAATTTTGACTTTTTGCGCAACTCCAATGTAACACTGGGAATCCCCTTTATTACCAACAACACCAACAGATGGCTCATGAATTAAATCTAACTCAGTGCCTAATTCACGGGCCAAACCGAAAGATTGAGAATTTCTTCCGGGGTTTTTATCAATGAGAACAGTTTTTGAGTTTTTCATATTTTCCTCGAATTAAATTCTAACACGACCAATCATTCAACCAAGACAACAGTAATTTTTATTGAAGCACTAGTTCTCAAAAATGGTCGATACCTTTTTGTCATTTATATCTATCAATAATAGTAGTTACTCAATCAAACCCCAGAACTAATAAACTCAAATTTACAGTTGATATATCAGCCAGAACTTCTTTTACCGCTTCCTTTTTTTCTTCAGAAAATTATCAATATTGGACATGGTATGATTAATTAGACATCCGCATCAAGTCTTCCTAATGCAGCTTTCAAACCTTTAAGCCTAACCTCTTCCTCTGAAAGGCGGCGCTTATTTTCATTAATGACTGTTGGAGGGGCCTTTGCCAAGAACCCTTCATTTGATAATTTACCGCGCAATTTTCCTGCTTCAGCACTACATGCCTTTATCTCTTTGCTTAAGCGAAAACGCTCAGCTTCAAAATCCAAAATACCCGCTAAAGGCAGCCCAATATCCATACCAGCCAAACTAGTTCGAGCTGTCCCTTTGGCAAAACCGCCAGCTGTATCAAAATTAACAGCCTCTAGCCGAGCAAGACGCAGCACAGCTGTCTGCATCTGACTAACCAAAGCTGACTGCTGCGGGGTGGCCCCTTTCACCTCCAGAACGGGCTTTGCATTAAGTGGCACATTCATCTCAGAACGTATTGCCCTGATTTCACTAATTAAATCTATAACTACAGACAAGTCTGCCTGTTCTGAAGAAACCTGTGTCGTTACCGGCCATGACGCTGCAATTAGCAAGCTGTCAGCAGCAAATATTTTCTCATTCAGCTCTTCAGAAATAAACGGCATGAAAGGATGTAAAATATGCAGTACCTGATGCAGAACATAAGCAGCAACATTCTGAGATTCTGCCTGGTTTGACAGACCGGGTTTTATAAATTCGATATACCAGTCGCAGTAGCTGTTCCAGACAAATTGATAAATCGCATCTGCTGCTTCGTTAAAGCGATAACCCTCTATTGCAGCCTTGATTATTTCAGATGCCTTATTCAGCTCAGATAAAATCCATTTATTCGCAGGCAGCTCGATCACGTTTGGTAGATGAGGTTCTGTGCAGCCATTAATTTCCAGGAACCGGGCTGCGTTCCACAATTTAGTTGCAAAATTTCGGTAGGATTCAATGCGCGTTTTAGACAGTTTCAGGTCACGCCCTTGTGCGGCCATGGCCACAAGGGTGAAGCGCAACGCATCTGCACCATATTTTGCGGTCAGCTCAAGCGGGTCTAGTACATTGCCCTTAGATTTTGACATTTTCTGACCATGTTCATCACGCACCAGCGCATGGATATACACATCTTTGAACGGGACTTCCCCATCCATGAAATGCATGCTCATCATCATCATCCGGGCGACCCAGAAAAAGATAATATCAAAGCCGGTCACCAGCACATCACCAGGGTAATAGCGGTTCAGTTCGGATGTGTCTTCTGGCCAGCCCAAGGTAGAAAACGGCCACAGCGCAGAAGAAAACCAGGTATCCAAAACGTCATCATCCTGCACCAAATCAACATCATTGCCGTAATGGGCGGCGGCGGCAGCCCTAGCTTCCGCTTCTGTTTCTTCAACAAAAGGTGTGCCGTCAGGCCCGTACCAGGCCGGTATACGATGCCCCCACCACAGTTGGCGTGATACGCACCAGGGCTGGATATTTTCCATCCAATCAAAGTAAGTTTTTTCCCAGCGTTGCGGCACAAATTTGGTACGCCCGTCACGAACAGCTTCAATCGCTGGCTTTGCCAGCGCTTCGGCATTTACATACCATTGGTCCATCAGCCACGGCTCTACCGGCACGCCTGACCGGTCACCATGGGGGACCGCATGTTGGTTATCTTCAATCTCACCAAGTGCTCCGATGCTGTCCAACTCTTCAATCAACTTCTTGCGCGCTTCAAACCTGTCTAACCCCTGATACCCCTCAGGCACATTCTCATTTAAGGCGGCATGCTCATCAAAGATGTTCAGCAGTTCCAGATCATGGCGGCGGCCAACTTCAAAGTCATTGAAATCATGTGCAGGGGTGATTTTCACCGCCCCAGTGCCTTTTTCCATATCGGAATAGCTGTCAGCCACAATCGGGATTTTCCGGCCCACAATCGGCAGCACAACCATCTGTCCAACCAATGCGGCATAACGTTCGTCATCAGGATGCACAGCGACCGCCATATCACCAAACATGGTTTCAGGACGCGTGGTCGCAACTGTGATCACCTTGTCAGATCCTTCGACCGGATAATGTAACTGCCACATTTTCCCTGCCACATCTCTCTGTTCCACCTCCAGATCAGAAATCGCGGTCAATAATTTCGGGTCCCAGTTCACCAGCCTTTTGTCACGATATATCAAGCCACCTTTATGTAATTTGACAAAAACTTTACGAACCGCCTTTGACAACCCCTCATCCATTGTAAAACGGCTTCGATGCCAGTCTGCACTGGCCCCGATATGTTTTTGCTGATGCAGAATTGTGCCGCCAGATTCAGCCTTCCACTCCCAGATTTTCTGAATGAAAGCTTCCCGGCCTAGCTCACGTCGGCTGACATTCTGGGCAGCTAGTTGACGTTCCACCACCATTTGTGTGGCGATGCCCGCATGGTCCATTCCGGGTTGCCATAGTGCATCCCGTCCCTGCATCCGGTTATAACGAATAAGCACATCCTGCAACGTGAAAGTTAGCGCATGCCCCATGTGGAGTGAACCTGTCACGTTCGGCGGTGGCATCATTATGGTGTAAGGTGCAGAATCAGACGAGGGGTTACAGGCAAATAGCCCATCAGCCTCGCTTTTTTCATACCATTTTCGTTCTATTGCTTCTGGGGAATAAGTTTTTTCAAGCATGACTTTTTGGCACGACAACAAAAATCGGGAGGAGCCCGTTGTTAGCGTACAGAACGAGCCTTTACTGCATCTCTAGCTTCAGTCGACACCGAACGCAAGGCTTCTTCGACGATATTCTCAAGATTTTCTGCAATCCAACCAGAAATTTGCTGTTTAATTTCTGCCAAAATATAATAAGCAATTTCAGCTCGCGTCTCATCTGTGATTACAGCCGATAAAAGCTTATCATCTATTAGGTCTTTCTGTCTGGCGCGCTGCTGAGGTTCCTCTTGTTTTTCTGTCCCCTGAATGTAAGGAGATTTCGGTGTAGGCGTCGACTGCTGATTTGATGTGGCAGCAGGTGAGTTTGAATAAGACGATAGCAGACCATCAACATTGGCCTTTAAATTTGTTAACTCATTGGGATCACGCGTATCTGAGTGGCCTGTAGAAAATATATCCGGCTCACTTGAGGTGCCGGTCTTTTTTGATTGATCTTCCATATCCTTTATGAGGATAGACAACATCCGGTCAAACTCAGAGTCTGAAGGAGTGGATTTAAACCCTTGCGACAACCGAGTTCTCGTTTTTTGACGGGCAGCTATATGTAGGGAATCTGCTTTGTGCTCCTGTGAAGATTTACCTTTGCGGTAAACGTCTTCAAGCAACACAACATCTGCTTTGCGCATTGCCATCTCAGCAGCAGTAGAAGCAGGCAAACTTTGCTGTTCAGGAACATTGTCCTGATGCTCATGCATTTCATTCAAATGGTCAGCTTGCTTTTTAAGTAACTCTATTGATGCCAAAATTTCACCAATATCTCTTACATTTCCCACGCTCATTATACGACCCTGTTACTTTATGGCTCCTATCTAAAAGAAAACAGCAACCATCTTCAAATATCATCTCTCCATCAATGGTATGATAAAAGGGTAACGACTGGGAGGATCAGAAATTGAGTCGAGTGCAGGTGGAGTGATTTCTAGGGCAAATTGGGAAACAGATAATTGACCGGTTGAGCGCATCAAATTGTAACCGTTCACAATTAAGTCCTGCTGAGCTTGAACAAATCGCAACTCAGCATTGGACAAATCATGTTCCGCATCAAGCAAATCTAACAGAGTTTTTAACCCAAATTCAACTTCACTTTCAGTACCTTCAGCTACAAGTTTGGCAGCTCTTAGCTCAGACTCAACAGCTTGAATTTGAGCCACTGAGGCTTCATACTCTCGGAAAGCACGTCTTGCCTCTAGTTCAACAAGACGGCGACTTTCAGATGCATCAAGTTGTGCCTTTAAATAGTTGGCCTGCCTGCTTCTAGAGGAGGTTCGCGTTGTCTCTGTCACAAGAAAGGGCGTGGATAATTCGAGTTTGGTGGTTATCTCATCTTTATCGGATGACCGCCCTTCTTTTTCCGTTCGCGATGCTGACAAGCTAAAATTTATTTTTGGTGAAACGGATTGTTTCAGCAATTTAAATTGAAGTCCTGAACTTTTTGCCACTAAATCAAAAATTATAACAGAAGGATGCGACTTACCAGCCTTCATTTCGGCATCAACTGTATTCTGAGGCAAGCCCTGAGGTAGCGAAAAACTCAAAAGTTTTACTGTATCAAAGCCAGTTAACGATTCATAGACTTCGACTGCAGATTGCAATTCTGACTGAGCCAAAATTTTATCAGATTGAGCACGTGCGAGCCTCGCCTCTGCCTCTGCCAATCGAGTTGGGGTTGAGGTTCCGGCTGCCAATCTGATTCTAGCAGCTTCAGTATGTGCAAAAAGCCGACGTTCATTTTCATTTCTTATGTCGAATGCCTTTTGCGCTGACAATACATCCAAATGGGCTGAGATCACATTAAATATGACATTCTGTTCTGCGAGTAAATATTCATTCCGCGCCTTTTCAAGATCAAACTCTGCAACCTCAAACCTTGTTTTGGACTCACCCGAATCGTAGATGCGCTTGCTAATGGAAAAAGTGGAAGTAAGTCCTGTGCTACTAACAAACCCTCCGGCAGTTGATTTTGAATTCGACTGTGCATTTGAGCCGCTAAGAGCAAAATTTCCATTTAATTCATTAGCTGCCTTCGCCGCAGCGACTGCCTGTCTAGCAACAACAAAGGCTTGTTGTGATGCCGCAAGAGAATTTGACACCTTGAGTCCAGCGGCTAAGCTTTCTTCTATGGTGACAGGTTCTCGGACATCAGCAAATGATGGCTGAATAATCAACACCATGCTTAAAAGGCCGAAAAAAAGACTTTTTTTGCGTCTTAAAGATAACAACATTAGAATTCTTCTTTGAGAAAACTAAACTGGTCAAAATTGACTACTAGTTAAACCGATATCAGATTGAAACCAAAATGCACAGCGTCAAAATGCAAATTTGGGCTTTAATTTAAACTCATCTAATACAGGCACCTGTGCCGTGAATAAGGCCTTGGGGGTCACATGATCGCTTCGTTTATGCCATATCATGGCTTCCCCAACATCAAGGCCTCGTGGGCGCAAAATGCATACCAAATGACCACCATCTGAAAGCTGATCAAAAAGCGCCTTAGGCACATATTCAACCCCGCCTTCAATAATAATGCCCTGGTAAGGGGCTTCAGATGGATAACCATCCTGCAACCGCGATTTTACGACTGCAACGTTTCCAATATCCAGACCGGCAACGATTTGCTGCGCCTTCTCAACCATTTGGATTCGTGTTTCAACCGCAATTACTGATGCAGCAAGGAAAGACAAAATGGCTGCCCCATATCCATTACCCGCGCCAATACACATAACATTATCAAAAGAGGTCAGTTTCAGTGCCTGTACCATCCTTGCCATGACCATGGCTTCAATGATAAAACGTCCTCCTGTCAAGTGGATATCCTCATCAATGTAAGCCATTTCCTGCATATGACGGTTCACAAACAGCTCCCGCGGAACTGTTGAAAATGCTTCGATAACCTGATCATCGATAACCTTATTCGGCCTGATCTGGCTATCCACCATTGCCTTTCTTAATGTTACAAACCGCATGTCATTCATGCACGAGACTCCACCTTACAGAAGTGATCCGACTTGCTGTATTCACTAGAAGATTCTATTGAAGCTATATAGGGTCCTAGTTAAATTTTCAATGAACAATATTGACGGCTTAGATAAGTTCAATTAGACACCTAAATCATGATAATCATCACGGCCCGGTGGCAGAGTGGTTATGC
>DEBO01000129.1 GCA_002348585.1 Alphaproteobacteria bacterium UBA2954
ATCATAAATAAAGCCGCGGAAATCTCCCAGAACATGGGGGATAATCACCTCAGCTGCTGCAAAGCTGTATGTGTTCACCGATTTCACATAGCCGCCAATGCAATTCATAAAGCGGTGAATCTGGCTTTGGGCATGATGAAAACGACCTGCACTGGCCCAGCCATAACAGCCTGCAAAAATACTCTGATTACCTTGTTCAGCTTTTACACGAGACAGCTCATCTGCCACCAGCGACAGCGCATCCGACCAGGAGACTTCAACAAAGCTGTCTTTGCCGCGCTGGCCTTTGCGTCCATCAAGCCAGCCTTTACGAACCATAGGGGCGGTTATGCGCGTGGGCGCATCCAGCGTGCCCACTAGACCTTTGCCTATTTCAGAAGGGTCAGCATCCTGACCAAAGGGCTGCATGCCTACCAGCTTGCCCCCTTTGACCTCAGTGTAATAAGTACCCCAATGTGCGCTAGTTAATGGCATGCGGCAGGCCTGTGCTATTTCATGACAAACGGATTAGCAGCACTGGTTTCAGTAGCAATCCAGACCGATTTCTGCTGCAAATAGGCCATAATGGCCTGCTGACCGTTTTCCCGACCAAGCCCCGAACGCTTATAGCCGCCAAACGGTGTCATATAGCTCACCACCCGGTAGGTGTTGACCCAAACTGTGCCTGCCCGGAGCCGTTCTGACATCCGAATTGCGCGGCCCATATCAGATGTCCAGACGCCAGCTGCCAGCCCAAAATTGATATCATTACCAATCTGCAGCGCATCTGCCTCATCTTCAAACGGAATGACAGACAGCACTGGGCCAAACACCTCTTCCTGAGCAATCCGCATATCGTTTGATACACCAGTGAAAATAGTAGGCTCGACAAACTGACTGCCTTTGGCTCCCTCACCAGTATATGCGCCGCCCCCCAAAACACAATTAGCACCCTCAGCTTTTGCAATATCTAGATAGTCCATCACCTTTTTGAATTGCGGCGGTGTGGTGACCGGCCCAACATGTGTGTCTAGTGACATTGGGTCACCAATTTTCGCTGTTTTGGCCACTTCAATAAGGCGTGCAACAAACTCATCATGAATAGATTTCTGCACCAACAGGCGTGAGCCGGCAATACAGGTCTGCCCTGTAGCTGCGAAAATACCAGAAATCGCGCCCATGACCGCAGCTTCTTTATCTGCATCATCAAAAACGATATTTGGAGATTTGCCGCCTAATTCAAGCGTGACAGGGATCAGCTTTTTTGCCCCCTGCTCATATATTTTCTGACCAGAGAGATCGGAGCCGGTGAAAGCAATTTTTGCAACATCCGGATGGTCAACGAGCGGGCCACCAGCTTCTGCACCAAAACCTGTGACCACATTAACCACCCCATCAGGGAACCCTGCCTCAGCAATCAGTTCCATAAATTCAAGTGTTGAAGCAGAGGTGAACTCAGAAGGTTTAATTACAGCTGTATTACCTGCCGCTAGCGCCGGGGCCAATTTATAAGCCACCAGCAATAAGGGCGAGTTCCACGGCGTGATCAGCCCAACCACACCAAATGGCTCATAACGAGTAAAATTGAACATATTCGGCTTATCAGTGGGAATAACTGTACCTTCTATTTTGTCTGCGAGCCCACCAAAATACCGATACCATTCACCGATATATTTCGTCTGGCCACCCATTTCTGCCAGAAGCTTTCCATTATCCTGAACTTCAAGACGGCCTAGCCGGTCAGCTTCCCGATCAATGATATCGGCCAGACGGCAGAGCAACTTGCCGCGATAACTTGGAAGAGATGTCCCCCAACCTCCTTCAAAAGCCTGTTTGGCTGCAGCAACAGCCCTGTCCATATCGGCCGCATTACCTCTGGCAATTTTGGCCCAGACTTCACCTTTATAGGGGTTTTCTGTGTCAAACCATTCACCACTATCCGGATCTGTCCAAGCGCCGTTAATATAATGTTGATAATGTTTCATTTGTTATCTCTGCCTTTCAAACTCATTTTTTTAACCAGTTGTCCTCATCAAACCTTTTTTTTGGGTTCAAACACAATCCGACCCAGTACCTTGCCTGTTTCAAGCTCGGCTATCGCCTCATTCACCTGGTCAAGTGTTCGTGTTTCAACCGGAATCGGTTTCAGCTTACCCTGTCTGTACATATCAATAAGTGTGCGCAGATGCCCGCTGTTGCCCACATGGCTGCCGCGCACCGTCATGGCTTTCTGAGGCAGCCAGATCTGCGGCATTTTGAAATCACCGCCATGCTGGCCAACCACAACATAACGGCCTGCCTTAGCCAGTGCGCTTACCGCCAGGGCGCCTGTATGCTCGCTGCCGAAAGTGTCCAGAACAGCAAATAATTTATTATCTGTTGCCTCTTTCAGCGCCTCAGCCACAGCCTCACCCCCTGTTGAATTCAGGGTTTTATCTGCGCCCATCTGGGCAGCAGATTCCAGTTTGGAGTCGTCAATATCAAGTGCTATGATGTTCTCAAAGTCCATTGCTCGGGCGATGGCGATGGCGTTTAGCCCCAGACCACCTGCCCCTAAAATGGCAAGCCATTCGTCAGGCCGTGTAAGGCCAACTTTCAGCAAGCCATTATAAACCGTGATACCGGAACAGGCGTAAGGCGCAACAATTGCTGGGTCCAGCCCGTCAATATCAACCAGAAATTTTTCATCCTCCACCACAACATGAGTGGCAAAGCCTCCATTGCGGTGAATACCGATGATGCGCATGGCCGAACAGTCACTTTCCCTGTCCTCATCACAGGCTAGACAGGTCCGGCACCCAATCCACGGGAACACAACAACAGACTGACCTAACTCAACATCTGTGACAGACGCGCCTGTGGCCTCGACCGTTCCAGCAATTTCGTGACCAAGAGTCAGCGGCAATTGAGCCCCACGCTGAGCAAAAGTCAGCTTGCCGCGTTCGCCTAAATCCATAAAGCCTTTTTTGATATGCAGATCAGAATGACAAAGGCCAGCTGCTGTTACCTTCACCAAAACAGCCTTATCCGTCAGGTCAGGAATTTCCCTGACTGCCTTTTCAAACGGCTTGCCCCATGCGGTGAGATCATAGCTTTCGCATTTTGTCATAACAGCCCCCCCCTTTCCTATGAGCCGAACAGGCTTTCAGTCTGGCAAAAATCATGCTGGTCTGCAATCTGGTTAAGCCTTGAACAGCCCCTTAATAAGACCGGGGCATCTTCAGGACATGTTCTGCAATATAGCTAAGGATAAGATTGGTCGAAATAGGCGCGACCTGATACAACCGAGCTTCGCGATATTTGCGTTCAACATTATATTCTGTGGCAAAGCCAAAACCGCCAAAGGTCTGGATACAGGCTTCCGCTGCCTGCCATGAGGCATCTGCAGACTGCAGTTTAGCCAGATTAGCTTCCTGCCCCGGATTCTGGCCTGCCTCATACATCCGGAAGGCTTCATTCAGCATTAATTCAGCAGAGCGCATCGCTGAATAGGCCCGGGCAATGGGAAACTGAATTCCCTGATTACGGGCAATTGGTCGGCCAAAAACCTCCCGCTCACAGCCATAATCGCGAGCCTGCTGGATAAACCATTTGGCATCCCCGATACATTCAGCGGCAATCAGCATCCGTTCTGCATTCATGCCTGAGAGGATATAGCGAAAGCCTTTACCCTCCTCACCAATCATGTTTTCACAAGGCACTGGCATATCATCAAAAAACAACTGTGTGGTGGAATGGTTCATCATGGTTGAGACAGGCCGTATGGTCAACGATTGTCCCAGCACGTCGCGCATATCGACAATAAACACAGACAGGCCATCTGTCTTTTTTCCGCCTTCAGGAACATCACTGGTGCGAGCTAGAAGGATCATCAGATCTGAATGTTCAGCTCGCGAGGTCCATAGCTTCTGACCATTAATGATATACTGTTCCCCCTGTTTGCGGGCAGTGGTCTTCAGAGCAGATGTATCTGTGCCGCTGCCCGGTTCAGTTACGCCAAATGCTTGCAGGCGTAAATCTCCAGAAGCAATTCCGGGCAGAAAGGTCTGTTTCTGGGCCTCGCTGCCATGCCGTAAGACTGTCCCCATTGTATACATCTGCGCATGACAGGCCGCCGCATTTCCACCAGAGCGATGAATCTCTTCTAAAATGGCCCCGCCAGCGGACAAAGACAGACCAAGGCCCCCATAGGCCTCCGGGATCAGCGCTGAGAGATAGCCTTCCTCTGTGAGCCTGTTCACAAAGTCTAATGGATAGGCATCATCCTTATCACAAGCCTGCCAGTAATCACCTGAAAAATCTTGGCAGAGCCGGGAAATGCCGTCCCTTATATCCTGATGGGCAAGGTCATATGTCATGAAAATTCCTGTCTAATGGATTGGCTGTGTTCACCTAATAAAGGGGCCCGATCAACAGATCCGCTCAGGCGGCGAACAGGCAGATCAGCAATGTTGATGGCGGTATCGCCCATGTGAACGGTTTGGTTCTGCAGAAACGGGTGCGCAGAGACTTCTTCCACGCTGTTCAGGCTGGCACAGGCGATACGGGTCTCTTCTAGCATTTCCAAAAGCTTGTCTTTGGTATAGGCCGAAAAGGCCTGGTTGATTATAATTGTCATTTGTTCCCGGTTCGCGTAACGATCTGTATTATGTCGGTATAACGGATCATAACCCAATTCCGGCTGCCTCAAAACCGCTTTACAGAAATCTGCCCATTCCCTGTCATTCTGGATAGACAGCAGAACCTGTTTACCATCCCCTGTCTGAAAAGCGCCATAAGGCGCTACAAAACTGTGTGTCAGCCCGGTCCGCCCTGGCGCACCTCCAAAATACCGGTGCCCGCATAAGGCCATATTCATCCAGTCAGCCATCACATCAAACATTGTGACTTCCAGATCAACGCCTGCGCCTGTGCGATAGCGCATATGAAGGGCCCTAAGAATAGCTGAAAAAGCAGTCAGTCCTGTGGATAAATCTGTCAAGGATACGCCAACTCGTGCGGGGTCCTGTTCTGTGCCGGTTACTGCGACCACGCCACTTTCACCCTGTACCAGAAAATCATAAGCTTTTTTACTAGCCGCAGGCCCGCTTGACCCATAACCGGATATTCTGACTGTGATCAGGCCTGGATTTGTTTTGCGCAGGACCTCACCGGTTAGGCCGCGGCGTTCCATAGCCCCCGGAGACAAATTGGAAATCAACACATCAGCACGCGCCAGAATCCGCTGCAGCAGGGCGAAGTCATCAGCATCAGACAAATCAATACATACAGATTCCTTACCCCTGTTTAACCAGATGAAGATTGAGCTCTGCCCATCTGCACCCTTGTCATAGCCTCTGGCAAAATCGCCTTCGGGGCGTTCGATTTTCAGCACCCGGGCGCCAGAATCAGCCAATAATAGCCCGCAATAGGGGGCGGCAACAGCCTGTTCAATAGACACAACCAGCACACCATCCAGCTCATTTTGTAACCCTGTGACCATTTTTGTTGTGCACCCCTGCAGTATCATTGATTTATTTGCTGGTCTGTCTGTCTTGACAACAGGCATAAATCTTAATCATCATTCTGCTCCGTGTGCAAGACACTGTAATCAAGCCAGAACATTCTATGAGGCTTAATATGATAACATCAGACTACAAGAACCTGCTGACCAGCCAGCCAGAGCCGCATATTCTGAAAATTGAGATGAATAGACCAGAAGCAGCAAATGCCTTTAATACGCAGATGGCCTATGAGCTAACTGACCTGTTCGAGCAGTTATCCCTAGATACAGGAGACTGCCGCGTTGTGGTGTTGACTGCAACAGGCAACAAAGCCTTTTGTGCCGGTGGTGATTTAAAAGAACGTAATGGGATGACAGATAAGGCATGGCAGGCCCAGCATCTGGTCTATGAACGCATGGTAAGGGCTATAATGGGCTGCCCTGTTCCAATTATTGCTGCTGTCAATGGGGCAGCCTATGGCGGGGGGTGCGAGCTGGCAGCCTCTGCAGATTTTGTCTATGCATCAGACAGCGCCCACTTCGCCCAGACGGAAGTAAAGCTGGGGATCATCCCTGGCGCAGGCGGAACACAGAATCTTTCTCGAGCTGTTGGTGAACGGCGGGCCAAAGAACTTATCTTGACCGGCGATGTGTTCACAAGCCAGCAGGCCAAAGACTGGGGGCTGGTTAATCGGGTCTGTCCAACTTCTGAACTGCAGTCAATTGTATTGGAGGCAGCCTGCAAAATTGCCTCGAATGGTCCAGTGGCCGTCCGACAGGCAAAACAGGCTATTTCACGCGGAATGCAAATGTCGCTTACTGATGGTCTGGCTTTCGAAATTGAAGCTTACAACCGCACTATCCCTACACAAGACAGACGAGAAGGAGTTGCTGCGTTCAATGAAAGGCGCCCTCCACACTTTTCGGGGGAATAGGCTCATGATCAGACAAGCAACTGCGACTTTAAGGTTTTGGTATAGCCTCAAAATTAGAGTTATTTGAATATATCTCTGTTTTCTGAAACAAAAGTCTCAAGCTCAATTAGGCATTGAGATAATTCAATAATTCCCTTCTCGCTAAACCCAAGGTAAATATTTTTTTTGTTTTCAATGATTGAAAAACATTGATCGACTGGTATTTCCTCAGCCAAGTCAGGGTACTTAAAAATAGATTTCTTCTTAAAAAGAACCTTAAAGTCATCCGGTTTTGATTGGTCAATGTCAATCATGGTGACATTGAACTTTTTACCTTTGAATTTCTTCGGAAAAAAATCGACACCATAATTGTTACAGTATTCTATCGTTTCATCTCGAAGCTCGTATCGATGACAAAGAAGCTTTCTGGAGCGTGGGGCAAAAGCAAAAGTCAAACTTGATCCTTCATCGAACAAGTGCTGAACTATTCTGTAAAATGGCTTTCCTATTGATGATGCACAAATCTTAGTAAACTCAAAGTCCTCTGTGCTATCTTTTATATATTCCTCGCAGTATGCGTAAGTTTTATTCGTAGCCGTGAAGGCGATTGCAAGTGCTATCGCCAAAGTCAGCATCCTGCAAACTTTACCAATTTCAAACATTGCTATTTTTCTCTAAAAATCCTTGGCAATGGAGCTCTTTTTAGAATAGCTCTTCACTTCATTTATTTTTGAAGTGCTTTTACTTCCGCCACCGCTGGAATTATTCCCTGAGCTCGAAACTGGCGCATCGCCACGTGCAACTTCTTTCTTAATCGTTTGTTTAGCATCGGCGGCAGCTGCAGATAATTCTGGTTTCCAACCTGCAACAACTACGACCAATTTTTGGCTTTTATCAACGCATTCACCTAAATTGACTATGCCACTCAGTACCGCTGAAGTGTTGCTTGCCATGGTTTCTACCATAGAACCAATTTCTTCGGCGACCCCGCTAGTGTTGTTCTCACCGTCTGTCTGTTCGATTTCGTTTGTAAGGTCACTTGTTAAGTCAGCAGCATTAAAATCTTCTTTCATAAATCGGGCAAACTCAGCTTTTGCTCGCATGAATGCCTTCTTCTTTGCTTTCCTAACAAGACTACTTTTCGGAGCAATAAAGCCGGCTTCGCCAGCCATCAAAAAGGCTCTTATTTTTCCTGTCTCAGGGTCTTTCCTATATGAAACCCCAGATGAAGTTGTTTCCATATCATTCATTAGTGCATCGCAATCAGCCCAAGCAACTGATGTCGATACTAACAAAGCGGAAAGGGTTGAGACTAATATTTTTGATATTTTAGGCATGTTATTACCAGTCATTTTTTACGCTCTCCTCTAATTTTTTCATACTTTCGTCAGCCCGCTTTTCGGCATCTCTAACGTTTTTTGTATCATCCG
>DEBO01000127.1:0-9961 GCA_002348585.1 Alphaproteobacteria bacterium UBA2954
CCGCTCGCAAGTTTTGTCGGAACAGCTTAAAGTGGATAACATGACACAGATAACGACAGAAGACAGGCTGTCTGCTGATAAATGGCTTGATCAGCTGGACACAGACGCAGCACTGAGGGTGATGCTCGATAGTCAGGCAGAGGCGATTAGCGCGTTGCGCACAGCCCTGCCGCAGATCACAGCAGTTGCACAAGCCCTTCATGCCCGTCTTGCCAACAGTGATGCAGGCCGCCTTGCCTATATCGGTGCAGGCACATCAGCACGCATTGGAGTACAGGACGGGGCTGAATTGCTACCGACCTTCGGTTGGCCAGACAGACGAACAGCCTTTATCATCGCCGGAGGTAAGACTGCCCTTTTCCAGCCTGTTGAAAATGCAGAAGATGATGAACTTGCAGCGCAGGCAGACATTGCGCGCCTTGCCCTTGGGTCAGATGATTGCCTTATTGGGCTGGCCGCCAGCGGCAGCACACCCTTTACCTGTTCAGGCATCCGCGCAGCACGGCACGCAGGCTGTTTGACAGTGGGGATCAGTAATAATCACAGCACGCCTTTATTAGACGCAGCAGATTATCCCATATGTCTGGCCACAGGGGCAGAAGCTCTGGCCGGGTCAACACGGCTGAAAGCAGGGACAGCGCAAAAAATCTGTCTAAACCTGCTTTCTACCCAGCTGATGGTGCTGCTGGGCCGGGTAAGACACGGCCTGATGACAGAAATGATACCGCGAAATGCCAAGCTAAAAGCCCGTCACGCTGAGATACAGGCCCTTCTAGCTGAAGAAGCTGGCGCTTCGATTTAAACTAGTTGAAACTTCGACAGCTTCAGACCCTCTTCATCATCTTTGTTGTCTGTTCCTGCCTTGTTTTAAGATTTTTAAGGCTCGGTCTGTTTTTGAACCGTTACCAGCGTGCTGCTGGTACAAAAAGGTAGGATCATCAGCAAATCAGATTTCTGCAGTGCAACACAGCCTTCTGTTGACGGCGTATCAGCTTCCGCACAATGCAGAAAAATTGCGCTGCCCATATGTGGTGTCACCGGTCCGTCATTATAGCCAAGCGGAAGTATCAGATCATACAGCCCGTCTTGGCGCCAGAGCTTTTCATGACGGGCAGTACAGGGCAGCATAATCGGCTGATTGTAATGCGGGCTGACGGGGTCATCAACCCAGCCCATATGTTCTGTTATTGGCCGGCAGGGCAGTAGGCTTCTCTGCCTGATCATGTCCGCATCGGTTCTGTCTGGACGATAAAACAGGCTGCGCAGAAGCCAGTTGCCTATAGGTGTAGCCCCATCACCTTCTCTCTTTTTGTCTACTGCGATCATTCCGGACCGCCCAATAACGCAGGCAAATTGATATTGGCACGCAGATAGTCGATACCCTGATTCAGTTTGGCTGATATAAATTTGTTCAATTTTGTTCATATATTTGGTTTTTGATTTTTTAGGTTATTTAATCTGCCGATCGGTTTGTTGCAGGGAAAGAAGTAATGTTGGAAGAAAGACTATGGAATGCCTGAATTAATGGTATTTAGATGACTTGCCAGCTTTGTCCACTCTAACATAAACTGAAACGGTTCGTGCAGATAAGGGATGGGAGTTTACCATGAATAGAGTAGCCAGTATGTCACTTTTTCTTGATAGGCGAATGCGCCGCATTTTTCTACTTGGCGTAATGAGTGGCTTCCCCTGGGTGCTGATCGGCAGCTCCTTAAGCCTGTGGCTGAAAGAAGATGGTTTGTCCCGATCTGCGGTTGGCTGGGCTGGATTAATCTTTGCTGTCTATGCGGTGAATTTTCTATGGGCCCCTCTGGTTGACAGGCTTCGCCTGCCTTATCTTACAGACAGGCTGGGTCATCGGAAAAGTTGGATTCTTCTGATGCAGGGCTTTATCCTGGCCAGTTTGCTGGCCTGGTCCTTGCTTGCGCCTTCAGTAAATATTACTTTGGTTATCGGGGCAGGGCTGTTGATCGCGATTTGCTCTGCAACACAGGACATCACTATTGATGCCTTGCGGATCGAACAAATTGAAAAAGAAGATACAGCAGCTATGGCTGCCGGTGCATCTGTTGCGGTCATAGGCTGGTGGTCAGGATTTAAAATCGGCGGCCTGATTGCTCTAATGGTTGCTGATAAATTAGAGATTATGGGCATTGAGAATTACTGGCAGATGACCTTTATCTTGCTGGGCGGCATTGTCATTTTGTGCAATATCGGCCTGCTTTTTATTCCAGAAGTGGGTACAGAAGAACGGCAAAAGGCGCAGGCTGCTGCACAGGCCAACTTCCAGCAAAAACTGGGTGGTTACAGTTTGTTATCGCAGGCTACCAGCTGGTTGGCTTCCACTGTTCTGATGCCGCTCCTCAGCTTTTTTCAGAAAAACGGACTCAAAATGGGCATAGCCATTCTAAGCTTTATTTTTTTGTTCAAGATCGGTGAGGCGTTTATGGGCAAGATGTCCATCATCTTTTATAAGGAAGTGGGTTTTTCCAAATCAGACATTGCGCTTTATTCAAAAGGGCTAGGCTGGATTACAACTGTTGCTTTTACTCTGTTGGGCGGCTATTTCGCGTTAAAATCAGGTGTTGTGCGGGCCTTATTGATTTCCGGGGCGGTGATGGCATCCACTAACGTTCTGTTTTCAGTTTTAGCCTGGACAGGCAAAGTGGAATGGCTGTTTGCTGTTGCAGTCATTCTGGATGATTTGGCGGCTGCCTTTGCCACAGTGGCTTTTGTCACCTTTATTTCGCTCCTTGTGGACAGGAACTATACGGCTACACAATATGCTCTGCTGGCATCGATAGGTACATTGGGCCGCACATTGCTGGCGTCATCATCAGGAGAGCTGGTTGACTGGCTTGAAGGTGACTGGGGTCTGTTCTTCATTATTACTGCTCTTATGGTGATCCCGTCTTTGTTGCTACTCTGGTCAATCAGAGATCGTCTCACGCTGATAAAATCTGCTTAATCACATTTTTGCGGATATGCGCAATGGGTGGGCCGAAGCTGGCTGCTATGCGGCTGACCGCTGTTTCTTGCGGTTCAACGATAACACAATGATGAAATGCATTGGCATGGATGATATCCTTTGCATCAACACAGATCGCTACATGCCCGTCCCAGTAAATCAAGTCGCCGCGGCCAAAATCAACTGTCCTAAAATCATCAGGGAAATCATAACGGGTGCCAGAAACCTGTGCTTGTTTTTTCAAAAGCTGAAGCTGAAGACCAGTATCACGCGGCAGGGAATACTGACTTGCGGCCAGGCTCAGCTGGACAAGAGCTGAGCAATCAAGTCCAGCCGCACTGCGTCCGCCCCATTTATAGGGAGCACCAATAAATTTCTCTGCCCAGCCTGTCCAATCCTCATTGCTCTGTTGATTGGAGGACTGAATATGTGCCTGAGGAATGAAGCCAGCCTGTTCCCTTCCATCGCCGCCCAGTCCCATAACAGGTACAAAGCCCCGTTCTGCTGGACTGGTGATCATCACGGCCGCACCAAAGGGCAGCTGTTGCAGACAGGCTGATTTTACATCTGGACCAGCTGTCAGCACAGCAAAAGGCTGACATATTTTTGCATTAGCTGTGAAAGGTTTTGGCTGCTTAGCTAAATCAGCCAGTTTCACCCAGCCCTGATACCCATCATGAAGCGCGGTGATATGCACGAACCCATTATCTGTTGTTTTACCAGATAAAACCACCTCTTCACCTGACAACAATTCCGTATCTAGTGCTGAGCCTATCTGCATGTGTTTAGGCGGCGTCTCATAGAGCCCTGTAACAGATGCTGACACACAGGCTTTCCGCCCACTCAGCAGATTTTCATCTGCCCACCAAGAGCGAACATCAAAATTCGGACAGGTTTTGGAAGTATTCTGAACATCTCGATGACCGACAATTTCAGCATCAGGATAGCGGCATTTTAGCTGATGTAGAAGTCGGGACAGGCTGTTCATCTGGGCAGGCGTGAATTTTTGCCGGCCAATCAGACAAATCCCCAAGCTGTTTTCATTCTGGCCATAGACATGTGCGCCTTGCCAGTAAAACGGCCGACCGGGTTCTATCTGTCCATCACGGCAGATGATATGGTGATAGCCTGCCCCGTCCCAACCAAAGCCCAGATGCATGTCATGAATATCTGTGGCCCGTAAATCCTCTCTATCAGGTGTATCTGCGCAATGCACGATAAGGTAAGTGATCATTTCTTTTTTTAGCATGCCCCATCATGCCCGCAGAGCTAACGAGAAAGCAAGTTGTTCAATGCGGCACTATCTTCAAATCTGTGCAGCGGTCTTTTCTTGACAGATAAATGGTGTGCTGCCTTTGTTATGAGTATCATGACGTCTTATCTTCGCTACACGCATTTTTTGTCTGATATTCATCTTGTTATCTGTGATATGGATGGTCTGCTTTTAGATACAGAACGCCTGTCCGAAGACAGTTTTAGGCGAGCCAGCTCTTTGTTTGATCTGGACTTTGACACCAAATTATTTGCAGCTTTGACAGGCCTGTCTGGGTCAGCACACCGGAAGATTTTATCTGCTCATCTTCCTGATGAAGTTGACGTTGTTGCTTTTGATCGTCAATGGAAGCAGATTTATTTTGACAGCCTGTCTGAAGATGTGCCAGTCAAGCCGCTGGCCGCAGATTTTTTGGAAAATATCCGGCAAGCTGCTGTGCCTGTGGCGGTGGCCACATCTAGCCACACAGATAAAGCAATTGATCAGCTGACCCGGGCAGGACTTGTGCCCTTTTTTGATCTAATCACAGGTGGTGATCAGGTCAGCCAGGCAAAGCCAAGCCCAGAAATTTATCAAAAAGTGATGACCGCATTTGGTGTTGTTCCACAACATGTTCTGGTTCTTGAGGATTCAAATAATGGCGTGAGAGCAGGGCTGGCTGCTGGCGCAAAGACTGTACAGATCCCTGACCGGCTACCCCCTGATCCTACTTTTTCTGCATCTGCTGACTATCACAAAACAGATAGTCTGGCCGCAGTCGGCAGAGCGCTGAAGGTTGTAACTTGTTAGACAGGTTAATTTTTGCTTACACTGTGGGTGGTATCACGAACCCTGTATGAGGGGCATTATATTGATAAAGGAGCTTGTCCGCCTATGTCGAGTTTTCAGTATCATCAGTTTTTATATGGGGCTGATAATTACGGTGTGCTAATGCATGACCCGAAGACAGGCCTGACAGCGGCCATAGACGCTGGCGATCTGGACAGCTATCTTCAGGCAATCACCGAAACAGGGTGGTCTCTGTCTCACATTCTGGTCACGCACCATCACCCTGACCACACAGATGGGCTGACAAAGCTCGCTCAGCAGACGGGTGCAGCAATATTTGGCCCCTCTGGTGATAGGCCTATTCATCAGTGCATCGAAACCTATTTGGCTGATGGTGATCATTTTGACTTTGCAGGCCATACAGTTGAGGTCATTGCCACCCCTGGCCATACGCTGGATATGCTGAATTTCTATCTGCCGCAGCAGGCTGTGTGTTTTACCGGTGATACCCTGTTTGCGCTGGGTTGTGGGCGTATATTTGAAGGCACGCCAGAAATGATGTGGGCCAGCCTTGAAAAGCTGATGAAGCTTCCGCCAGAAACAGCGATCTATTCTAGCCATGAGTATACAGCTGCCAACGCTCGTTTTGCAGTTACGGTTGACCCGGACAACACGGCATTGGCCAAACGTGTGCAGGCAGTGGAGGCTCTGCGGGCAGATAACCAGCCCACAGTGCCCAGCCTGTTATCTGAAGAATTAGCAACGAACCCGTTTCTGCGGGCAGGTGACCCCACTATACGCCAGCAATTGGGCATGTCTGATGCTGACAATAAGGCGGTATTTGGAGAAATCCGTGCCCGGAAGGATAATTTTTAAGCGTGCAGGGTCTATAAGGTCAGAGTTATGAGAGCTTTGCGATACAGAGTGTATCAACTTCTTGAAAAAGCGGAAGAAGGGGACCGAGCCAGTCGGTTAGTTGATGTTGGTCTTTTTATTTTGGTTTCTGTAAATGTTCTAGCTGTCTCGCTAGAAACGGTTAACAGCCTACATCGTGCCTATGAAGACATATTTCGGTGGATTGAAATTGTATCAGTTTCCTTATTCACGCTTGAATATGGTCTGCGTCTATGGTCCGTTGCCGCTTCTGCAAATGAACGTGGGATATCATATCTTAAAGCGAGGTTGTCTTATGTTTTTAGCCCTACAGGAATAATTGATCTTGTTGCGATCCTGCCCAGCCTGCTGCCCTTACTCTTTGGTTCCATTGATTTGCGTTGGCTGCGCATTCTCAGACTGGCGCGCTTGTTCAAATTTTCTCACTATACAACTGCACTGGAAGATTTGATCTCTTCTGTAAGGCGGGAACGCCAGTCCTTTATTGCCACAATTTATTTGCTGTTTTTGGCGCTGATGATTTCATCAACGCTGATTTATGTGTTTGAACATGAGCTCCAGCCTGAAAATTTTGGTTCAATCCCAGAATCTATGTGGTGGTCGTTTGTGACCCTGACAACAGTCGGTTATGGTGATGTTGTGCCAATGACGGCAGTTGGGAGGGCTATCGCTGGCCTGACTGCATTGATGGGGGTATGTGTTGTAGCTCTTTTAACAGGCATTGTTGCAACAGGATTTTCTAAACAAATGGCCATGAAGCAGTCAGAACTTGAGGATGAAATTGAGCAGGCCATGGCTGACGGGCATATCTCAATAGATGAGCAGGCGCGCATTGACAGGCTGACACGTCATCTTCATCTCAGCACCGAAGAAGAACAGCTTTTGCTAGCCAGGCTGAAGGCAAAATACGCTGTGCAATCAGACAAGCTATCCTGAACCCTGTCTATATCGTGTGTTCTGTTTCTTGATCTTACCCCTACATCTGGTATAATGATCGCAGTAACATCGATTATCAAACTGATTCTCACAATAATAATCATGCAAGGCGAGACTACACCCAACCGACAGCTGACACTGGATTTCAGTGAGGGGTTTGTTGTACCTGAACCGTTGTCAGCCCCGCGCAATGTAACGCGTACAATAGTGTTCCCAAAACATATAAATATACAAAATTTTGGGCGCTTTCAGCAGCAGGTTAATCTTCTGTTTGCTCCGCTTTGTATTTCTGTTGAGTTCAGGCTTACCCGCCAGAAGCGGCTTGAAATGAAATGGATTTTTCCTCCAGAAACAAATCTAGTTTCTTTGTCTGGAATTCAAAAAAAGATACCCTCTGACAAAGCAGTAGGGGAATTATCAAATGAAGAGATGAGGGCTTTTAAATCTGTGGTTTACGCGCTGGCGGAAACCCATTAAGCACCAAGGTTAGGCTACTACCAATTTCAGAATATGAACATCTGTAATGCCTTCGTTTTTTGAATCCTCGTCAATATCTAAAGCATCATTCATCTCTGCACGGATTTCATCTGCAAGTCGTTCTCTGTCCTGCCGTGTTTTCAATTTATCTGGTTCTTTTGTAATAAGAAAATTCAAAATTCGATCTCTTAAAATAGGCTCAAATTTACGCAAATCTTCAACAAAACTGTCAGCTGTCAGAGGGGGCTGTAAAGTAGAGAGTGCCAGTTCTATAGTCAGCATTTTACGACTGTTATGCAGATTGGAAATGAAGGGAGCGGGGAAGGCAAAATACCGGTGAACGGGTTTGTTAAAGGCGAGCAGATTGCCGTCCCTATCTTCTGCAAATTCACTCTCGTTCATTTCGTCAAACTCATCTGCGTCATCTACTGCTTCTGTTTTATATTGGCTGGTTGCCAATAATCTTGCTTCCAGCTCAGCATCCGATGGTTCAGATGGTATGGAGAGATATATAATGCCATAACCAAACAGGCCCAAGACTATGCAGGTGACGCTGCCGAAAATGCCACCCAAGATCAGGCGCGACCGAAATTTTGCACGTGCAATCTGTTTATTTACCAGCTTCTGTTCGTGGTCTATTTCTTCTTTGTTTTCGTCTTCAGCCATTTACACCTCTGCCCTTCACAGCAGGCCAAATTGGGCAATCAGGTCAAGCATAAAATCAAAACTGTTGTTCAGTAATGTTGTTGATACAGTTATGACTAAGTCAGGGTTAAGCCAATAGAGCCAGCCAACACTAGCTGCCAGCATAAATAGAAGTAAAAATATCAGCGGCACAAAGAGGCTACGCTGGCGGCGTGGCTGGGATTGTTCCTTTTCCAGTTCGGCCTGTTTGTTTGCCAGCTGGCGCACAAGTTTTAGCAAAGCTGTCAGATCCTGCTGTTGCTTTTCGGTCTGGCTCTCGAGCTGTTGCAGGCGTTTGGAAAGCCCCTGTATTTCTTCTGACTGCCCTACGCTATCACCAAGCTTGTTAAACACCTCCTGGCGGATGGCTACTAATGGATCGGATTCAGGCTGAGGTTCTGTTGGGCTTGGATGTTCAGTTGTGCCTAGAGGGTTCGTGTTGCTGGGGCTGTCTTGTTCTTGCATTTTCTGTCGCTTTCCGAATTTTTCAGATGGAGGAATATCAATTCTGTTCTGCGCCCAGAAGGGCCTGGCCCGACTTTCTGCAGGGGAATGGCCAGGAATAATTGGACCTGAAGCCGGTCCTATCGTGGATTGCGCCGCTTCATCCATGAGGCTGCGCAAACGTTCCATGATATTTTTTTGAAGCTGCGCGTCATCCATATCCAGCCTATCTGAGCTGGCTTCGCGATCCCGCTCTTTACTTGCAACAAAAGCCCGTTTGGCATTTTCTATCTGACTTTTAATCTGGTCGTTTTCCATTATCTATGCTCGTCAGCATTTATATTTTTAATAGGTCTTCTAACTCTTTGTTTTAGAATTTTATTTACGATACGATTTTATCTAGCAAGTTTTGATCCATTCAATCACTTCGATCTTAGAATTTACAACATTTATCTTTATGAAACGCATGAAGATCGAACCATAAGATTGCTGAACTAACTTACAGTTCGGCTACATTGCCCCATGTGATTAATCTGAATCGGGTAGTTCTTTAACCAGTAATTAGAAACCCTTTTGTTAATCATTTCACTATCCTTTATCCAGTCAAATTGAGGGGTATGCTGTAACCGAAGGTGTATTTTTTGGAGAAACTAATCGTAATGGACCGAAGGCCCAAGTGCACCATCACGGTCAATTTCTAGACACACTTGACAAGAAACAGTCTGTTTCTCTACAGCCGTCAATTCAGTTTCATATCCGCCAGTTGAAAGTGATAAAAACATGCTAAACAAACAAAAAAAGATTACCTTGTTCGACTTCGTTTCCTCAAAACGGCCCAGATTTTGCATGAAACTCGCAGTAAAGCATCATGCAAACCCTTTGATTGTTATACTTACTGATGGATAATAACGGCTTGTTTGACGCCAATATTATATTAATAAAAACTGTTCATGATGTATAATGCTGAGTTGCTGACTAGTTTTGCATCGTCAAGAAGGAGCCATTCATGTCTGAAGAAACTGATCTCAGTTCGCGCTTACAGACTGTTATTGACGAAATTCGTGATGTGATGGAAAAGCGAAAAGAGCGGATTGAGGAATTACGTCAGGAAATTGCCGACATTGAGCGCGATAACGAAGAACTTGAGCGCACGATTGCTGAACTATTAGGCGGATTTAACTAACAGCTTCGTTCAACGCATCCCAACGACTAATGGACTCATCAGGAATCTGCCGCGCTCTCAGACTTGTTTAGTGCCTGGCCCTGGATGGCATTTGCCCCAAATTTGTCTTTGAGCTCAGGTGTTTCTTTAACTAGCTGGGTCAGTTGTTCTGCCACTAGCTTTTCAGCCTGTTCAGCGGTTTCAGCCTCTACGGACATGATCCCGTCAATCAACCAATGTACTTCAATTTTCATTTGCAGCCTCGGTTTTGCTCTGGTGGATTGACCCACCTGCCAACAGCCGGTTGAAAATATCTGTCGTTTCTTTTTGCAATACAGCTATTTGCTCCGGCTCA
>DEBO01000127.1:10276-29443 GCA_002348585.1 Alphaproteobacteria bacterium UBA2954
CAGCTATTTGCTCCGGCTCAATTTTATCTTCCATTTCATCACGCCTTTCCGTCATTTCTGGAAGGTTTAAGGCAACTGCGATGGCATACCACAAATACGCTTGCTCATAATCTGCCTCTGGCAGAAAGGCATGATAGTAGAAGGCTAGCTGAGGAATAGCTTCGAATTCACCTGTCTCAACCCGGCGTTCCAGATGGTCTTCAACTTTTGCCAAAACAGGTGCAAGTTGCTTTTCTGTCAGTCTGTCTCCTATTTCCTCCGCCATCTCCTCAGCCTGCTCAATGCCACCAAGTTGTGCAAGTAATACCCAATATAAAGCATCTGCATAATTCTGCGGTCTGCCCTTGCCATGTCGCAACAGATAGGCCAAATTATATTGTGCCTCATATTCTGAGCGATGAGCAGCGATTTCAAATAAATTCACAGCTAATTGGAAATTTCTATCTTTTACAGCCTGAACACCACGTGAAAATTCATCAATTCGTATTGTATTCATTTTGGCTGATTCGTTAACATTTTGCGCTATGGCTGATGGATGTCCGAAACCAGAAAGAAAGAATATCGTAAGTAGGCCGAGCAGTGCAGAATAATTGACTGCACTAAAGGCCGAAAGTCGAGCCATTAACGGCCCGCCATCATCACTAGCTGCAGATAGAAAATCCTTAGCTTGAATTTTGAACCGGAGCGACGCTCAAAGACAACGATGCGCGGGCGCTGTGAGTCTTCGCGTTGGAATTCAATTTCTGTATTTTCTGGCAGAATAACTCCATTTCTTGCCAATGTCTTTGCCGGGTTACTTGAAAAATCCCGACGAAAATCTGGATCAATCCAAATCTGCGCCAGCACCTTTCCTAAAATATCAGGTAGATATTTTTTCACATCTTCTCGTGAGGTGAATTGGTGATTGTTCTCATTCAATGAGGATGGGGTTGTCACATGGCTGGCAGGTTTAATGCTCAACTCACGATTTGCCATGGGCACAAGAGAACGTGATGTGCTGCTTGACATAATGAGAACCTCCTTAAATTTTCACCACAGTTTAACATAATGCTCAATAATCCATGTCTAAACAAGGTAAATTTTTCTCGCAAGATGACTCGCTCCCAGAAGTGCAGCTTTGCTTTGGCATGATATTTGCGGTTTCCACTGACAATTTTTGGAGATCCAGGAAATGATTTCAGTTATACGCTCAGGTTTAGACGCCTCATTGAAGCATATCGGCGTTGTGTCCAATAATATTGCTAATGCGCGTACCACAGGCTTTAAGAAGTCATCTGCAACATTCCAGGACATCTATGCCCAGAAAACTACGCTTTTAAATCCAGGAAAAATTGGACAGGGGTCACGTGTGGAGAATGTGCGTCCCAGCCAGACGCAAGGCCCATTGATGCAGACAGGACAGACACTTGATGTTGCAATCGAAGGGCAGGGGATGTTTGTCGTTAGGGCTCCAAACAACACGGCAGAGGATGCGCAGAGCTATACGCGTGATGGATCCTTTTCGCTTGATAAGGACGGCTTCATTGTCACAACAGACGGGCAGCGCGTCCTGTCGGAACAGGGCCAATTTATGCAAGTGCCATTCACGCTTATTGCTGGCGGGCGAGAATTAAGACTTGAAGACGTTACAATTGACGAATTTGGCAATGTAAGTGCACAGATGGGGCGTACAGATATTGTAGAAGTTGGCCGTATAGGGTTGGCCTTATTTTCCGATGTGAATGAGTTAACACCGATCGGCGGTAATTTCTTTAAAGCTAACCAGGCGTCTGGTCCAGCTCAAATCGAAGGTGCATTTCAAGGCGTCTATGGAAAAATTTTGTCCGGCACATTGGAAATGGCGAATCTAAGTATGACGAACGAGCTTTCTGTTTTGATTCAAGCTCAACAGGCGTTTAGCGGCTCTTCTCGGATGCTACAGGCAGAAACAGATATGACTAGACGGTTTACCAATCGTTAATTGTTAAAGTTACCTCAACGGCATATTAACCTGAAGACTTAAAATTTCTACTGTCTGATCTTCATCAATGAACAAAAATCCCTCAAGGGAGACTGGTAGATGCTGGCTCAGTTGCACAGCAAGAGTGACGGGGCGTACAGGAGTAACAGACAAGGTTTGTACCATCCGTTCAAACTGTTGCTCAATGACCTGAATTGTGCCTGTCATTACCGGCCTGTCTGCATTTATTTGCAAGGCGCCACCTGGTGCGGGCTGATGAGAATCCGCAGCACAGATAGTGAGCTGGCAGCTACCTCTTGCAATATTCACTAAACCGCAGGATAAGAAAAGATGAGGCGTTTCCTGAATAGGTTCAAACCGCAAATCAGCTGTCTGCACAGACATCTGGATAAGATCGGTTCTTTCCCACTGATCTTGCATGATGGTTCAATCCACCTGATTGGCTTTTTCAATAAATTGGCGTAATTGAACGATAGCTGATTTTTTAATCTGTGATACACGGCCAGTAGACACTTCCAAAACTTCTGCAATTTCAAAGACATTTAGCTCTTCAACATAATATAGTTGGATGACAAGGGCTTCGCGCTCTGGCAGTTCTGTTAAGGCGTTCTTTAGTAATTTTTGAAGTTCAACTTCATTAACCTCTTGTTCTGGATTGTTATCTGAGGAGGCAAACCAAATCGAAAATTGATCATATACAGAATCAATCGATTGTGGTGTGTTGGCCTGAAATGCAGCCTCCCATTCTGTCAGTCGTTCCTCGCTCATTTCCATTTCATCAGCGATCTCATGTCGATTGGGTCGGCGTAAAAGCTGGCGCTCAAGCTTTTGAACGGCTGCGTTATATTGTTTTTTTATCTGAATGGTCGTCCGGCAGAGATTCGAATTCTTGCGCAGAAAATCAACAATTGCTCCTCTTATTCGAATACTGGCATAAGAGGCAAAGCTGGCCCCGTCCAAAGGAGTATAATTCTGTGCGGCAACAATCAGGCCTGTGTAGCCGATTTGAATGATATCCTCTATCTCGGTAATATGGCGAGCCCGACCATGAATTTGCCATGCAATTTTTCGAACCAGCTCCGAATGTGAGTTGATCAGCTCATCTACATCAGGGTGCTGCTCTGCATAGGAATGTTTCATTAGCTTTTTGCCTCCACATCACGGTGAAAAAACCTGATACCATCATGTGTGTTTAAGGGTGCATTTAACATTTTTTTTGCCAATGCTATGAATGCCTTAGCTTCTGGGCTAGAGGGCTGTCCAGTCGCGATCGGCGCCCGTTTTATAATAGACCTGCGTATTGCACGAGACATAGGTATCATACCTGCGTAATGCAAATTTACATCCAGAAAGCGTCTGCAGATCTCAAAAAATTTGTCAAAATTGGTTTTAGCTGCAGCAGAACTGTCTGCCATATTTACCACAACGCTGAAATTTTGTATATTTTTTTCAATATGAGCGGCCTTGATAAATGCATAGGCATCCAGAAAACTTGTTGGTTCTGCAACAAGAACTATCAGCGGAACAGCCGCTGCACTAGCAAAAAACAAGGAGCTTTCAGATGCGCCTGCAGGTGTATCGACCACAAGATAGTCAATTTCATTCTCCAGATCAGACAGAGATTGCAGCATCTGATACCGTGCATGATTATCCAGATTTAGCAATTCTAGAAGACCGGTACCTCCGGCGATGAACCGTAAGTCAGATGGTCCATCAGATAAAATACTGTCGAGACCAGCTGTGCCCCGCAGAAAATCTGCTGCTGTATGTTTTGGGTTGGTGCCCAGAAGAATATGCGCGTTTGCCATGCCAAAATCTGTATCAAACAGAACAACCTTCTTGCCCATTTTTGTCAGGCTCAGGGACAAATTCACCGCGCAGTTAGTTTTGCCTACGCCGCCTTTGCCACTGGTAACCGCAATCGAAACTGTCATTTCTTACAACTCCACTTCTGGCGGGCAAGCTGACTAGAAGACAAGGCTGTTTGACGCATCTGTCTGAAAGTTCTCTTTAAGATATTGCGCCAGAATTTTGGCGGACGCAAATGCGATAGCACCAACAACTGACTTTGTTCCCGATAACAAACTGATTCGTGCGCCAGATTCGGCCAGTGCAGAAAATTCGGCAGATGCAGTCTCGCATTCATCGAGCTTTGTCAGCCCGACTGTTGGCGAAAGTGGAGCAAACTGTTCAACTGTCAGCGCAATCATCTTTGCTGAACTGCTCCCGGGTAAAGACAGGACTACAGCCGTATCTTGGTCACCCAGATATTGTTTCAGCTGGCTAACCCGCGCAACAGCATCTTCTGCTGGCAGTGTGACATCAACCACCATCATATCGAAATCAGTCATCTTGTCGAACTGCTGGTCAGGCATGTCCTGTGTAATCTGGCTTACTGTTATATTTAGTAGCCGGCCGTAGCTGCGCAACTTGGTGTCGGTTTCATTTAGTGTTGCTGACAGGCTTGCCAATGCTACTTCCTTTCCAGGATGTGAATCTTTGAGGCTGGCTGCCAACTTTGAGGCCAGAGTTGTGCGCCCGGATCCTGTTGCGCCAACAACAAAGATTACCCGTTTTTGAAGCAAGGACCCGCTTTTCTGATCAGCTAGGTCCTCTGCTAGACAATCTAAAAAAGAAGAAACGCCATCATCATAACTAAGTCCCGCAAATGCCGTATGCAGACGCAAAATGGTGTTTTGACTGTAACCTGCACGGCTTAACTGCACGGGTGTGCTGTCCTGCAAACCTGCATTAATTCCGTCTGGGCCCGTCAGCATCATGCCTGATAATTTGCTATCCAATTGGTCAATTCTGTCTGCTATCAGACCCAACGCCTGCATCATGGCCCGCTGGACTGACTCTGCTGCATGTGTTTGTGCGTTGGTTGTAGAGTTGTCTGGTGCCTGATTTTTTGGTGTATTTGCTGCTACGCGAGGCTTACCAGGTAGAGAGCTGGATATTCCTGCGTTATACATATGTGAGAAATCGCTTGCAGCATGTGTCGGTGATGGCGACGGCAAATCTGCTCCATTTGTAGCTCGCATAACGACATTGCCGTCCTTTTTTGTTGTTGACAAAATCAAAGCATCTTTACCAAGTCGTTCTGCAATTTCGTCCATTGCTGAGGCGGTATCTGCGGCCTTAATAGTCAGCGTGGTCATTTTGATATCTCCTTCTTTGCTGATGATCAGCAAATTATTGGGGCCTAATTCTGTTGTTCATCTTCGCCGCTTATTGTAGCGATGACGTTAATTTTTCTGCTCTCAGGCAACTCGGTAAATCCAAGTACAATCATGTCATCAATGTGATGTCTGATAATCGACGAGAGTTGTTTGCGGATCGCTGGCGAGACCACCATGACAGCCTGCCGTCCTTCTGCTGATGCACGCTCTGATGCTGAATTGATTGATTTAATCATTTTTTCTGCCAATGCATTATCCAGCATCAAGCCAGCGTCACCTGACTGGCGGACCATTTGGATTAGCATATGCTCCAATTCAGAGCTGAGCGTTATGACGGGTAGAGGCTGGCTGAGCGGGGCAATTTGCTGGACTAGTAGACCAGCAAGGCCAGGGCGCAGAGCTTCAGCAGATTCACTGACGCTTAGATTCTTACCAGACAGATTGGCTAAGGTTTCCAGAATACGCCTAAGATCGCTTATCGGCATTCGTTCAGCCAAAAGCTCCCGCAGAATGCCAGTTAGGGAATGCAGCGGTATTAGTTTGGGCACCACAGATTGGACTAAGCTAGGCGCAGAGTTAGACAAATTATCTAATAGGGCCTGAACATCGTCCTGTCCCAGCAACTCTCCTGCATATTTTGTAATTATCTGGCTGACATGAGTGGTCAGTACTGTTTCTGGTTCGACAACAACATAGCCCTGAGATTCAGCTTCTGTTTGCTTATGCGCTTCAATCCAAGTGGCATCAATACCAAAGGTCGGTTCTTTAACATCAATACCGGATAGCTTAAGATTCGACTGCTCTCCCGGAATAGCCAGTTTTCTATCAGGATACACCTCATCCTCGCCAACAATGGTCTGACCGATCCGAAGACGATATTGATTGGCGCCAAGGCTCATATCATCACGCACGCGCACAGCAGGGATGACAAAACCCAGATTGCGGGAAATTTGTTTGCGCACACCAGTGATGCGGTTTACCAGCGGGCCGCCTGTCTGCTCGTCAACCATTTCAATAAGACCATATCCAAGTTGAATGGATACAGGTGAATTATCCGTCACATCAGACAGTTCAATCTTATCAGGTGAAGTAGGCTCGCCACCGTCTTCATCAGGGCCTCCCAGACCCTGACCGCCGCCCAGAGCGGCAGTGCCTTTAGCACTCTGCGCTGTCTCATTATCCTCAGGTGTGAAATTGCGTAAGAAATATGCTGTCAGGCCAGCAGCTGCGGCAGCGAACAGAAATAATAAATTTGGCATTCCCGGTACAAAACCAATCAGCAACAGCACGCCGGCAACAGGTACCCATGCCCGAAACAAGCTGACCTGACGGCCTATATGTTTGGCCATATCTTGCGTGCTTGATACACGGGTTACGATAATCGCTGTGGCTATGGCTAGCAACAAAGATGGTATCTGAGCGACAAGACCATCACCAATTGATAACAAAATGTATGATTCGGCGGCAGATTCAAGGCTGAGTCCATGTTGGGCGAGGCCAATGATCAGACCGCCGATTATATTAATTGCCAGAATCAGGATGCCAGCAATTGCATCCCCTTTTACAAATTTAGAGGCACCATCCATAGCACCATAAAAATCCGCTTCCTGTGTGATTTCCTCTCGGCGACGCTTTGCTTCTTCATTGCTCAGCACCCCTGCATTAAGATCAGCATCAATTGCCATTTGTTTACCTGGCATGGCATCAAGGGTAAAGCGGGCAGAAACTTCTGAGACACGACCTGCACCTTTAGTGATCACCACTAGATTGATAATTACCAATATCACAAACACAAACATGCCTACAGCGAAATTGCCGGCGATCACAAACTGGCCAAAAGCTTCGATCACCTTTCCAGCGGCTGAACTGCCCTCATGGCCATTGCCGAGGATGATCCGTGTAGAGGCCACGTTCAGCCCAAGCCTCAGGACAGTGGCAATAAGTAAAAGGGTTGGAAAACTAGAAAATTCGAGTGGCCTGTGTGTATGCATGGCCACCATAAGGATCAATAAGGATAATAGAATATTTGACACAAAAAATGTATCCAGCAGATAGACCGGAAGCGGTAATACCATCATCGCGACCAGCACAAGAATGCCAATCGGCATGATAAAGCCGCCAATTAATGATTTTACATTGCCTATCCCTAATCGGGATAATGTCATTTCCATGACGGGCTCCTTGTGTCAAATATTAGACGGTATAGATTTTTTTGCTCGTTGTGCGCGTTCATTTTTAATCAACTAGCTGTATTTATTATGTTTTATAAATTCATGGTGTTTTTGTTATTTAATTTATGCGTGTTCATCGACTAAGAAAGGCAAAATATGTGCCAAGTCATTAAGAGGACATATTTTTTACTGTGAATTGGGGGCTTTGGCATAAATTATGCATCGTCATGGTTCAGATATCTGAATGCCGCTGTTGTTGTAACAGGTAAATCCTGTCCGAGGCAAACAGCAGCACCAAACCGGAAACGGCCATGGAGCTCACTATGAATAATTTTTTCAAAACCAGTCTGGTGGCTGTCTTTATGACAAGCGCTTTATCTAGCTGTAGTCACATGACGTCAACACAATCAGCACTTTTAACAGGTTCTGGTCAAGAGATGGCGATGATGGAGGCCTCGCAAACACAGTCTGTAGTTACGCTTAAGGATGTACTAGATGCTGAAGCTGGCGATATCCCAACTTTAACAGCGATTGGTTATGCCGTAACTTCATCACAGCCCGGTCGCAGCGAAGCACAAAAACGTCTGATGGCGATCCGTTCTGCCCGTATGGCAGCGATGCGAGATTTGGCTGAGCAGATCCACGGCCTTCAGGTAGATTCAAGCACAACGGTGATTGATCTGATGGTACAGAATGACACATTCAGGGGTGTAGTATCCGGCACAATCCGCGGAGCCCGCACAGTCCGCATTAACCCAACAGGTTCTGATACATACGAGGTTGTTCTTGAAATTGATCGTGAAATGATTGGCTATCTGCTGTCAACTGCTCGGCAATCAGTTTAGCGCTTTCGGCACTGCACCTTACAGGAACAGAATTATGGGCTTCATTTTACCAATTGTATGGATAATCCTTGCAGCGATTGCTATGCCGCAGGTCGCTTTATCACAGACCTCTAATGGCCTCAATAGTGAGGGGTTGCGGTTTGTGACAGTGACAGGTAGGGCGGCAATTATCCATGAAGACGCCCTTGCTGAGGCCCGTGACATGGCGCTGGAGGACGCGCTTTATTATGCGGCATTGAAAGGTGGAGCAAAAATTGACGGTTTCAGTTCTGTTGATGCGCAGACCAATCTGAATGATATGATAGTTGTGCGTCCAGCATCTCAACTCCTTGATTACAGCATTAAAAATGAAATGCAGGATGAAACCCATTACACAGTGACGATTGAAGCAGTGGTTGGTGACATGGTGGTATCTGGATGTCAGAATCGTCCGGTCAGCCATGTTACCTTGTTCCGTCCTGTGATTCAGATTGCTAGCGATTTGCCGCATTGGATGTCACAATTGCCTGCAAGCCTGTCACAGATTCTAGCAATCCGTCTATCCGAACAGCCATCCTTGAGGTTTCGTGACGCACGAAAAGTCCAATTGGCCTCGGCGACAACACCGGACAACCCATTAAACCAATACGATTACACCCAGCTAACGTCTGGCCGTGTAGTGATGCGCGCTGGTGATTTTGCCGTTCACACTAAGATTTCATTTAAATCTGAGAGTAAATCCAAGCTATTATCTAAAACAGAATACACTATCATTGAAATTGAAAGCACTATTTCTGACGGAAATGGAGAGGTGACAACAAAACAGATTAAAGATGAATTTAAATTGCAGCTTGGCAAAAATATGCCGCTTCGAAGTTTGACTGTGTTCAGTCAGGAAACACGAGAGGCGGTAAAGGCACTTGTTGTTATGGCAGCAGATGTTCACGCTGAAAAAATTGCAGAGAAACTCACCTGCATGCCAATGACGGCTCAGCTTAACATTGCAGATGGCCGCTTGCTAGCAAAGCTGGGTAAACGACAGGGCCTAAGCCGAAATCATTTGGCCGTTGCAGAAGGGCAGCAGACCCCATGGACAATTTTGCGTGTGGCAGAAGCGCGGGATGATAGTGTTTTTCTAACTCCGCTTGATATGAACCGAAATATTGGTGATTTGGCAGGGGCGAAAGTCACATTTCTGGAGTTTAACTGATGGTAGTTTCAACTGTTAAAACTGTTTTTTCAAGAGTTAATGAAGGGCTTGCGAAGTTGCCTTTTCTGATATGTGTTGGGCTGTTCACGATTACGCTTTCAGGTCTGTCTTTAAGGTCAGTAAATGCGGAACCAATTGTAATTCTTGAATATCGTGGCGCGGAAATGGTTATAGATGGCGATGGTGCCTTGCATCCATTCAGATTGGATCCCGATTATTCAACCCATCACAAGGTTATGCAAAATGAAACGTTAAGCCACATCATTGCAAATTACTACGGCGGCAGTGGCATGGATAAAGCATTTGTGCAAATGGCAATTGTTAAGAGAAATAGAACAGCTTTTGTGCGCGCAAATCCGAATTATTTGTTTGCTGGAAAGTCTTTGCATTTGCCCTCGCTCAATGAGATCCGAGCTATGCTGGTTAGAGATACAAAGTCCACTAAAAATCCAGAACTAAAAAGAGATAATCGTGAAGAAATCTTTTTCTTTGGCAGCTAAAAAGATACTAGCCACAATCGGTTTTATGATTGTCAGCTTTAACGGGCTTCAGGCAGCCGGTTCTATTTCTGGTGTTGAGCTGCGTGGTCATCTGATCAGCTATCTTGCCGAACAAGGATTAGTAGGAGCGCCCGCTCTCAATAGCACTCGTCAATTCAGGGCTTGCAGCGCAGATCTTGAGTTTTCCCCTTTATTTGGCAGTTTTCAGACAATAGAAATCCGCTGTCCTGATAATGATGGCTGGAAAATTGCAGTGAGAACAAGGCTTGAGGTGGCAGCGCCGCTCAAAAACAGAAGACATAATGCTATTCCGGATCCAAATTTGTTGGATAATCAAATGGCAGTCGTGGTGAATAAGCGGCTGACAAAGAACAGCATCATAGGACCAGATGATATCAGTCTTGAGCCTGTTACCGCAAAGTCGTCCACAGATTATTTTACTCGCATTAATGATGTTGTTGGTCGCCGTGTGAAGCGCAGCCTGCGCACTCGTCAGATCGTTGAGGCGAGGCATTTGCAAACAAATTGGATGGTCCAGAAAGGGCAGCCTGTCATTCTCGAAAGTGGATTTGGTGCTGTTCAGGTTTTAAGTGAGGGAATTGCTCTTCAAAATGCGCAATGGGGGGAATTGGCACGGTTCTTGAACACCAGATCAAATAAGGAAGTCTTTGGTACAGTTGTGTCAGAAAAAAAAATTGTAATTAGGACTAAAACTTCCCAAAAGTAAGTCGTTTAACTCACCACTAGGAGGTAGAAATGGTTGATAGTGTTAAAAACGCCATCAGTCGTATTGAGACACCAAAGGCCCAAAAAGCTGACAGCCCGTCAGACAGAGGTGCCAAGGGGTCAATTTCAGCACAGTCTCGAGCTGCGGCTGCTTCGAGCGATTCAGTTCAGTTAAAATCAGCTGAAATCGCTTCATCAGCCAAAGAAATGGCTGCTGCTGCGCCTGTAGACATGAACAATGTCAATCGCATCAAGAGCGCGATAAAAGAGGGTAAGTACCCGATTGATATCGAAAAAATCTCTGATGCGCTGATGGATGCATATAGGGAGTTGAAGTCGTAATTAGTTCATCCTAACCGAGTGAAAAGATTATGACCGACCGACTTCCATTGTCCGAAGTTATATTCACTGCTAAGCAGAAACTTAGCAGCGCTTCCGCTTGTCTTAATGATTCATCAGCATTTAATGCCGCTATAGCTGAGTTTGATATGTGGCTCTCAAAGAATAAAGAGCTTATTTCCGCATCTGCTCCAGGACAGGTGAACGAACGCGAAGAAATTAATCAACTTATTCATCAGGTGACCCGGCTTGAGCTTCAGGCCCGCTACAACATTTCTCTCGTGTCCGACATGCGGGGCTATATTCACAGTCAGCTTGAAGACACTACCACTCCTCACACTCCTTATCGCCGTAAGGGCCTAATTGACAAAAACAGCCCGCATGTATGATAGTGTAGCCCAAGGGAGAATAAAGAGGTTAACGCTGTGACAGTTGCTGTTTTCATGTCAAATTTTGGTTTTGCTGCTGTAATTTTTTTGCTTCTTTTGGCCGTGATCTTTCTTGTGAACAGCTTTCAGAAAAAGACACTTAATGTCCTGTCCCGGCTGTCTGCGTCCTATAATGATATAGAAACCCTCTTAGTACGTTATACAAATTCCATTGATATAATGAATACGCAATTGAAAGGGCTGGAAAGCCAAATCAGCAAAATTGAAGATACGCAAGAATGGTTGCAGCGAGAGCTGACACGCCTGGCAGATAGCACATCTGCACAAGGTCAACTTTCGCAAGCCATAGAACTTGCCAGAGACGGCGCGTCAGTATCTGAGATCATGTTATCAACAAAAATGCCAAAAGAAGAAGCCGAGGCGATCGCCCGCTACCATAGTGCGCAAAAAGAATAGGATACGGATTCTGCAGCAGGTAAATCTATAGCGTAAAGACGCTCACTTTACATTCCATGCTGTAGTATTTGTTTCTTTTCTGCGCTATTGTCCGGCCGGACCTGCGGTCAATCTGGAGGCTAATTCCTCCACCCTCAATCATCATCGACTTGCTGTTAACAGAGGTGATGGTGGCATCGTATTCGCTCATTGAGCTAATAATTTTTGCGGTGCTGCCTTTTTTGGCATGGCGGACGATTATTTCGTAAATATCAAGACGCGGGTTGTTGCAACTGTATTTTTCATGCCTGAACCGTTCTAGATTGCAACTGCTCAAAAGGGCAAGACTGAAACCCAGAAGTAGTAGAGCTTTCGTATGCTTATGTTTTTGACTTTGTCTCATCTATTTTAGCTTCATCAACATCATCTGTCTGTGTGTCCTCAGACGATGACGAATCTTGTGGTTTTGTTTCAACATTGCCAGCTGTCATTTTTGCAGCAGACATATCTGAATTCTCAATCGTAGTTTCTGGAACAGGTTCTGTGTCGTCTACTGAGATTTCATCTGTCTGTTCAGTGGGCATCTGCTCTACGGCCTCAATTTCAGCTTCTGTGTCTTGGACTCCAGATGCTGAGGGAGTTTCTTCCTCGTCTGCCGGGGTTTCGTCTGTCTGTTCAGCGGGCATCTGCTCCGCAGCCTCAATTTCAGCTTCTGTGTCTTGGACTCCAGATGCTGAGGGAGTTTCTTCCTCGTCTGCTGAGGTTTCGTCTGTCTGTTCAGCGGGCATCTGCTCCGCGGCATCAATTTCAGCTTCCGAATCCATGTCTGGCATATCCGGTGCATCGGTTATGGCGTCCTGTTTGTTTGTGGTATTCTCAGCTGTTTTTTCTTCTTTAATCAGCTCGGCCTTGCCAGTTTCAATTAGGCGGCTTGCATCGTCCCGTCCTACGGTGATTGCAACACCACGTGGGATACGCACCCCATTGATTTCGCCATCCTCAAGAGTCAGCAGCTCGTTCCACTCTTCAAGATGGTTTATGTTTTCAGCCGAAGGTTCATCGCTCATAATGGGCTCATCAAAATGCTGCATTTTGTTGACCAATTCATTAGGTGTGATGTCATCAATCGAAGGAATCATGGCATTTTGATTGAATTCTATGATTTTGCTGATGCGCGTTCGCAATATATAGACTCGTGCTGCTAATATACCGATCCGTTTGCTCTCATCACGTTCTGTATCCAAAGCAGAAGTCAAAAAGATGTTTAACTCATCCAGTGGTTTATCGATAAATTTTTCAATAATGGCATCGCGGACACGAATAGAGGTTGGTGACAAGGCTATAGATGAACCTGGGCCAGACCCGTTTGATAGGGCTGCTGATTTCATTTTTTTCTCCATCAGTACAACTTGGCACTCTATTTGCAAATTCTACACCAAAATGTGTATTTCACAGTTTAAAAAGCAAACTTTTTGAGATAGATGGTCGAGCAGTCTGCAAATGAGTAAAATTGGCAATTATATAGAATTTCACGCACAGGCGTTGAATTTGCGCTCACGGCGCAATGAAATTCTTGCTTCAAATATCGCCAATGCCGCCACGCCTCACTTCAAGGCACGTGATCTGAATTTTGAACGGGAAATCCAGCGTCATATAAAACATGGGCCTTTGCGCGTCACAAATGATGTTCATTTTCCAACCAATACACATCCGCTGCGTGAACAGATGCTATTTCGGGACCCGATTAACCCGTCTTTGGATGGTAATACTGTTGAAATGGCTGTTGAGCAGATGGAATTTTCTGAGAATGTCATACGCTATCAGACGACACTGCAGTTTCTCAATAATCGGATCAGTGGGCTGATGTCCGCTATTCGTGGGGAATAGAAGGGAAATTCATATGCCTGAAGTAAAAAATATTTTTGATATCGCGGGCCGGTCGATGGCATCACAGATGATTCGTTTGAATACCGTTGCCAGTAATCTAGCAAATGCTGGGGCGGTGACAGGCGATAAAAATAGTGCATTCCGAGCTCTGAAACCTGTATTTGAAACACAATTTGCAGACCAGTTGAAGCGAACCGGTGTGTCCACAGTCGATGTGGTTGACGTAAAGCCTGTTCTGCGTGAACCAGAACGGGTCTATATGCCGCAGCATCCAGATTCTGACAAAAATGGCTATGTTTTCCGGGCGGCTGTTGATGAAAATGAAGAAATGGTCGAGATGCTCGAAGCATCCCGCCAATACCAGAATAACGTAGAGGTCGTTTCGACTCTGCGTAGCTTGATGATGCGTACAATATCGATGGGTAAATAAAACTTAATAAGCGGAGAAAATTATGAGCACGGTTGACAGTAATCAATCCCTGAACAACATACTCGACAAGCTGGGAATACAGCCTCAAGAGCAAAAAAAACGGGCTGATGGCGGTGCACTGGGACAAGAAGATTTTTTGAAGCTGATGACAACACAGCTGCAGAATCAGGACCCGTTTGCGCCAATGGAAAATGCAGATTTTATCGCTCAAATGGCTCAGTTTTCTACTGTCACCGGTATTACGGATATGGGACAGTCTTTGAAGGGTATTTCAAACCAGTTGTCGGAATTCAGGATTGCAACAGCAACGAACCTACTGGGTAATTCAGTTTTGGTGCCTGGCAGCCAAGCTTATCCTGACGCAGATGGCGCAGTGCATGGGGTTGTTGATTTGCCAGCAGCGTCTGGCATGACAAATGTGGCCTTTACATCTCAGAATGGTGAAATCCTTCACATTGAAGAATTAGGTGCACAGCCATCAGGGCTGACCGGCTTCTCTTGGGAAAATATTCCCCAAGAGGTCCTTGAACAAAACGAATATATAACTGTCGAAGCATTTGCTGATCAGGGTGAAGGGCTTGAAGGTGTTTCAACTTCGGTCTTTGGTAAAGTTCTGGCTGCATCAACAAGTGCGTCAGATGGCGTCATGCTGGATGTCAAAGGCTATGGTGACATCAATGTGAATGAGGTCGTGCGTTTCCGCCAAAATTCCGGCTCTCAAGGTTATCAGTAGAAACTTCTGGCACATAAGTTGCTCTGACAAAACAAATGATGAGTGAAAGCTGGATTTTAAACAGGCTTTCAGACCCAAAATAAATTAGACCGGATGTGTCTTGGAGAATTAGAAAATGTCATTTTATACCGCGCTTACCGGATTGAATGGTTCATCAGCCGATATCTCTGCAACTTCAAATAATATCGCTAACGTTGGAACCACAGGCTTTAAGCGAAGTGTGGCTGAATTTGGCGACATTTTTGCAACATCACCCTTGCAGAACTCGTCATCCTCAATCGGTTCAGGTACAATTCTAAAAGGCATCAAGCAGCAGTTTACACAGGGTAACATCTCCTCATCACTAAATGCGCTCGATCTGGCGATTTCTGGCCAGGGGTTTTTTGCACTTAAACCCTCGCTGACATCCGCACAAACTGTTTATACGCGAAACGGTTCATTGAATGTGGATAACGACAGATATGTGGTTGATTCAGCGGGTCAATTTCTACTCACATATCCTGTGAACGATGACGGTTCTGTTACCGCAAAAGACTTGCAAAGCGCGCTCCCACTTCAGCTTCCTGTAACGTCTGGTGACCCTCGTGCTACCAGCAACATCTCACTCGGGGTGAACGTGCCTGCTGGCGCGGATGTGGTAACAGAGCGTTCAGAATTTTCTAACGGATTTACATTTAATCCCTCCGATCCAAATACATTTACCAATTCGACATCCATTACCATCTTTGATGATTTGGGAAACCCGACAATCGCTACGATGTTTTTTATTAAGACACAAGCAGCATCTGCTACTGACGCTACGAACAAATATGATACACGCCTTGTAATTAATGACACGGTGATCCAACCTGACTTGGTCTCTGCTGTTGACGATAATGGCAGTCAAATTTTTATTGACCGTTTTGGCGCTGAAACGACAGACGTTCCTGATGACAACTACTTTCTTGAAGGTAAAGGCTCGCCTCTGTACAAACTAGATGATCAGCAACAGCTTATTCCTTCACAGCCCGCCAAGCTGCGTGGTGAACAGGCTGAATTTGATTTTGGTGAGGAGGGTGACCGACTTGTTGAGATTGTCACTGACCCCATGCAGTTTAAAGCGACACGCGAGAGTGGCGATGGAGACAGCCGCGTTTACTGGGGCACAAACTTTCTCACTGTAAATGTTGATAATGGCGACCAACCTGTAAATATTGACATTCGCCCAGGCAAATATAACGCAACGCAATTAGCTGCAGAAGTAGAGCGCGCAATTAATGAAGCTTATGGCGATGACAGTAAAATTCAGATTGTTCAGAATGTAGACGACACGCTCAATATTAATCTATTCAAGTTGAATCAGGATGGGTCTTCGACAGGCCTTACAACACCTATTGAGGTTGACTTGTTATCAAGTAGCTTTGTTTCAGAAGTTGATAATATCACTTTATCTGGAGCCTCTCCTGATTTTACTCGTGAACAGTTTCTGGCGCACACTCAAGCGCGAATAAACGAGTCTCTCAATCGTTATGCGGTTGATATTAACGACTCTCTTGCTAATGCAAGTGCGCTTGGCGTTTCGACTGATTTGTTCGCGCGCTCAAGTGGTACAACCATGCCCGCTATTTTTGAACAAACCCAGGTTGTAAGCTTTGACCATACGACCTCGAATGCAACAACATCCGCTGGCGTAAATAACGCTTCACTCACATCGGACGAAAAATACCTTGTATATTCCATGTACGCTAATCGTCCTTCACTAAGTGTTTACGATGACCGGCAGCAGGTTTCTACATCTGGTGCAGGCACAAAGTCAGTCATTTATGATTCAAATCAGAATACTTTGAGGGTTTTCTTTGCAAATTCAACAGCAATGGGCGGATTTACTTCAAATGAACGAGTCCGACTTGGTGGGAATTTTACAACAGGTAATGAATTAACGGACTCACAAATTATAAATGGACGTGAATTTACTATAAATAATGTAAATTCAGGTGCATCTGCAGCTGATAATTTCATTGAGATAAACACCACTGGTCTTGATTTCCCTGATGATGATTTTTCACTTGCTGAAACAAATCTGTTTGTAATGAGTGGGGAATCTGAAACAGTGGAGGCCTTCTTTGAGGGGGCAGAGAGCGTTTACGATGGGGCCACAGATAATTTCAATAGTAAAAAAGTAATTTTGCGTGAAAAGAGTGCCGCAGGAAAACATTTCTATACCAACAGTGAAATTATAACAGCTTCTTCAAATTCTTCAGGGATTTTCTCCAATTTTCAGGATGAATTCAATCTTACCCAAACGGTGGCAGGTGCAACAATGGATTCATTGCAGGTTTTGGGCCTTGAAGACTCAAATGCTGCATCAACAGTTACAACCACAACCGACTGGGTGGATGAAAAAAACCCTCCTGTGAAGGTGAAGTACGATTCAGTGAACCAGCGGCTGCAGTTTACGGTAGAGAGAAATATATTAGGAACAGGAACCAACTCTAACTTTAACTCATTTAATGTTTTTGGTGCTGAAACAGCTGAAAACACCAACAACCTTGGCATTCCCTCAAGAGGCGACTCAGGTGAAGTTTTAATTAGAGGTGGGGAGGTGTTGTCTGCAGAACCTTTTGTGGCTGATGGTGAAGAAATCCAGTTAAACGATAAACGTTTTGGGATAAAGGTTAACTATAATTCTGATACACGCTCATTTACTTTTGCGAGTGGTACGACAGGTGAACGTATTGATTCTAATAAAGCATTAGGAGTGACATCAGACCAGTCAGCTTCAAATATTGCAGTTGGCAGATATACTCTCAGTACAGCTGATGGGTCAGTTACAGACGCAACTTCGCTTAATACTGGTGACAATCATCTGATGGGCGTCGGCGGAAGCAAACAAGATACAACATTTACAGAACCTAGAGGTCTCGCTTCATCAGCTGCACAGGCAATTGGCGCTAGTGCAAATGATGACCTCACAGAAGTTTTTCGGCTGTCTAGTATTGAGGGTGACAATCGATTTAATGTTTCTGTCAACGGAATTAACGGTGTAGTTGAGGTACCTTCTGGCTTTTATGTTGGCTCCACATTAGCTGAAGCACTAGAGACTAGGATAAATCAGATTATGGATCCTATTACAGGCGAGACTGTTGGAGGTGTAACGGTTAGTTATACAAGTGCGACTAACAATTTTGTATTTACTTCTGGAACCACTGGAAATGATTCTACTATAAAAGTGAAAGGCGCATCGCGTCTAGGACTGGACGACGTTCCATTGGGTGTTGGTTCGGTTCCTGAAATTAAGAATATTGTTCAGGCAGTTAATCAAGATGGAGCTCGTCTCTTTGTAAATGCCCAAGGAGAAATTGTCACTACTGCACCTGACCCAATTGTAACTGATTACTTTCCCCTTTATATCGATGAGGGTGAGCTTACTTTTGATAAAACAGGTAAATTGCTTAGCCCTAAAAATGTTGTTCATTATGAAAACTCAACAGAAGGGGTGTCCGTCTCTTTGGATATTAACTTTGGAGCGTCTACGCAATTTGCGCAGCCGTTCTCAGTTCTGTCTATTGAGCAGGATGGTTTTACGTCCGGTCGTCTTGACGGTCTGGAAATTGACGCATCCGGAACGGTGAGAGCAAACTACACTAATGGCCAAAATAATCCATTAGGCAAGATTGTGCTAGCGAACTTTAATAACCAAAATGGATTGAAACAGATTGGTAATGCCACCTACGTGGCAACAGCTGTGTCCGGAAACCCCCAGGTGGGTGAGGCTGGTGCGGAAGGATTTGGCACCATATTATCCGGTTCTCTTGAACGGTCAAATGTGGATATCACTGAAGAGCTGGTGAACCTAATTACAGCTCAGCGAAACTTCCAGGCATCTGCAAAGGCTATTGAAACCACGACAACACTGACGCAGACAATCATTCAGATCAGAGGTTAAGCTTAGCTGAGAGTAACTTCGCAACCATACTGGCTGGCGAGAAGGAACATTAAGCATGGATAAAATGATCCATCTTTCACTAAACACACTTGATATTGCGCTGAGAAAGCAAGCTGTTAGCGCACAGAATTTATCTAATGTGAATGTAACTGGCTTTCGCCGAGACGTTTATGAAAATTTTGGCTCGCTGTATCTGCGGGCAGAAGACCAGCTTGATACTCGGGCCTTTGCTGTCACCACGGGCAGTGGAGAGTTTGACGAGCAGCAAGGTCGTATGCGGGCAACACATCAACCTACAGATTTAGCCATTGATGGAAAAGGCTATTTTGCATCGAAACGTGATGGGCTTGAAAATTCACTGACCAGACGCGGCGACATGTCCGTTTCAATAGAAGGTAATCTGGTGAATGGGCAAGGGGCATTGATTTTATCTGAAACATTGCAGCCCATTCAAGT
>DEBO01000127.1:29785-53078 GCA_002348585.1 Alphaproteobacteria bacterium UBA2954
CGTGAAATTTATGTCAGAGAAGATGGAAAACTTCTGATCGAACCTATAAATGGTGAACCTGGGGTTACCCAGCTTATAGGGTCAATAGGACTTGTGTCTGGTGAAGGACAGCAGATGCGAAAAGACCTTGATGGTGAAATCCGTCCGGCAGATGGTGCCCCCATTGTCACTGATCAGAATGTGAATGTTAAACAAGGCTATATTGAAGAAAGCAACGTGAGTGTGATTGACGAGCTTGTGGCTTCAATGGGTTATCAACGCAGCTATGAGATGAATCTCAAGCTTATCAAGCTGGCATCTGATCTGGACCAAGGCACCGCCTCTTTGCTGCGACTGCCGAGCAACTAAATAGGTTTCTATCACCTGTTTTCCCATTCCGCTGCTTATCAGATTTCTGACGAATAGGAACTGGCACAAGGCTTGCAAGACTTCATTTGCAGAACAATTAATGAGGTCTTCAGATGTCAACATATGCAATGCATGTGGCCAAAACCGGCCTAAATTCACAACAGACAAAAATGCAGATTATTGCTAACAATTTGGCTAATGTGAACACTACCGGTTTCAAAAGTGACCGGGCTAATTTTGAAACATTACTTTATCAGATTATTCGGCCAGCAGGTGAGCAGACCTCTGATGATACAAATTTAGCCTCCGCTTTTTCGATTGGAGCTGGTTCACGTCTTTTGAACACCAGTAAGCAGCACACACAAGGCAGTGTTGTCCAAACGGATAATGCTCTTGATATTGCGATAGAGGGTTCTGGATTTTTTCAAGTTTTGATGCCAGATGGGCGTATCGGCTATACTCGTAATGGCACTTTTGCTCGGTCTGCAGATGGCGCATTGACCACTCAATCTGGTTATGTTGTTCAGCCTGAAATTCAGATCCCTGAAGGTGTAACACAGATTAACATTTCTCAAACTGGGGCTGTAACAGTTCAGGTGGCAGGTGCGGTTGAAGCTGATGAAGTAGGTCAGCTCACACTAGCAGATTTTGCAAACCGTCAGGGTCTTGAACCTATCGGTGAGAGCTTCCTTGTTGAAACACCTGCTAGTGGTCCACCAGTCGTTGCTAATCCAATTGAAGGTGGTTTTGGCAAATTGCTGCAAGGCTCACTTGAAGGATCAAATGTCAATGTGGTTCAGCAGTTGGTTGACATGATTGAAACGCAGCGCGCCTATGAGGTGAGCTCTAAATCGATCACATCTGTTGATGAGATGATGCGCTTCATTGCGCAGAATCTGTAATTTTTCCAGCTGACAGGAGCGGATGCTGACTGATGCTTATCCGAAGATTTTCTTTCTGTGCTGCAATATTCCTATTCCTGGGTTTATCGGCTTGCACAACCTATATTGAAGACCGTGCTAGTGCGGAATTTGAACCTGTATTTCCAACTGTAGATTTGGTTGCGGATAGTTCAAATAAAACAGGTGCTATTTATGAACAAGGCCAGTCAGGCCTGTTTTCAGCTGACCGGCGGGCTCGCAAAGTTGGAGATATACTGACTGTTGATTTTAACGAAGTATTTGCGGCTACAAAAGCTCAATCCGCAGCCTCCTCAAAGGCAGATACGTATGAATTAGGCCTGCCAGTTGGTCTGCCAAACGTGTTGACAGGTGGGTTGGCAAATGGGGCTTTGGATGCAGCTGGGGCGCAGAAAAACAGTCTTGGGGCTAGCACAGCTCAGTCATTTAGTGGCAGCGGCAATGCTGCACAATCAAATTCTTTAACGGGTCGCCTTTCTGTAACCGTGGTCCGGATTTTTGAAAATGGTAATATGGGTATTCTTGGGCAGAAAGAGCTGACTTTGAATAATGGTAAAGAGTATATCCGGGTGAGCGGTATTGTCCGGCCTGAGGACATCTCTGCTGGAAATACCGTACCGTCAAACCGGCTAGCAGATGCACAAATCAGTTATACGGGTGCAGGCAATATCGCTGATTCCTCAAAACCAGGCTGGCTTAGCAGAGCCATGCGCGCAATTTCTCCATTCTGATCGGATAGATAGAGGGTAAACCGCTATAATGAGACATATTTTTTCATTGATCTCCGCGCTGGTAACAGCATTTTTGCTTCTAGCAACAACCACAGTTCAGGCAGACAGGCTGAAAGACCTTACCTCAATCGCCGGTGTGCGCGCCAATCAGCTGGTTGGCTATGGTCTTGTTGTAGGTTTGCCAGGAACAGGTGATGGAAGCTCAACATTAACATTGCAGTCTATGCAGTCTTTAATAAGTCAATTTGGCGTGACTACGGGTTCTGCGCTGGACCTAAATGGGAAAAATTCAGCGGCTGTTATTGTCACAGCAGAACTGCCTGCCTTCGCTAAACCTGGCCAGCGTGTGGATGTGACTGTCTCAACTGTGGGGCAGTCCAAATCGTTGAGAGGCGGCACTTTATTAATGACACCTCTGCTGGGAGCTGATGGTGAAGCATACGCTGTTGCTCAGGGTAATTTGCTTGTTGGCGGTCTTGGTGTTGAAGGTGCGGATGGTTCGTCTCTCATTGTGAATGTTCCGACTGTTGGCCGAATTCCTGGTGGTGGAACGGTTGAACGTCTGATTGAGACGGGCTTTTTGGAGACGGATAATCTGATTTTGAATCTTCATCAGGGTGATTTTTCCATTACCAATCAGGTTGCAGAAGCCATTAATGATGTATTTGGCAATGGTGTGGCAGTGCCATTGGATGCGAGATCAGTCAAGGTTCGCTCCCCCATCCAGCCAAATCAGAAAGTCTCTTTCATTTCAATACTGGAAAATATCGAAATTGAACCTGAACGCCAATCAGCTCGAGTTGTTGTGAATGCGAGGACTGGAACAGTGGTTATTGGTGGTGATGTGCGGGTTACTCCTGCTGCTGTAACACATGGTTCATTAACTGTTCGTGTAAGTGAGGATCCTCAAATTGTGCAGCAAAATGCAATTGCTGCTGCGGATGGCGCTGTTGTTGCCGCACCTGGTGAGGCAGAACAGGTCGCGGATACTGAAATAGGCGTTGAACAGGAACAGGCCCGTGCTTTCATGTTTGATCCAGGTATTGAACTCTCAGAAATTGTAGAAGCAATTAACGCGGTTGGCACCAGCCCAGCAGATTTGGTGGCTATTCTTGAAGCACTTCGCGAGGCAGGATCGTTGCGCGCTGAATTGGTTGTTATCTAATACTACCGGAAAGTATTTTAGCTTATGGAAATCATGAATAAAGCAGATCCACTTCTGGTTGCCAGGCTCACAAAGGAAACTGATATGAGAGGTGACCTGCGGGAGGTTGCTGAACAGTTTGAGGCAATTTTTATTAATCAATTTCTTGCACAGTCACGCAAGACTAAATTAGCTGAAGATTTGTTTGGAAATAAAGGCACAGAAACCTATAATTCGCTTTTGGATCAAGAGCGGGCGCAGCAGCTAGCCAGCTCGGTTGACTTAGGTATTGCTGATGCGCTTGTGCGTCAGCTTGGTGGCCACAGGGATGTGGAGTAAGATATGAGCAGCTTATTTGATGTTGGCAAGTCAGCTCTGACCTCTTACCGCCAATCACTAGCGGTAACCGGGCAAAATATTGCTAATATCAATACCGAAGGCTACAAGCGGCGCGAAGCTAAGCTTGAGGAAGTAACTGGCTCTCAGGGTGGTGTCACTAGTCTGCCTGACCAGACAGGTTTGGGTGTCCGCGTTACAGACATAAACAGGTCATTTGATCAGTATCTTCTGGACCGCGCCCGCTCGGCAACAGGCAGTTTTGAAAAACTGGATGTGTTTGTGGACCAGCTCAAACAGCTTGAAAATATGTTGCTGCCTGATAAAGGTAATCTGGGTGCGCAGATAGCCAGCTTTTTTGATAGCCTAAGGGAAGTAGCAGCTACACCAAGCGATATTGCCCCTCGCGCAGTTGCTATTGAACAAGGAAAGTCACTTGCAGCCGGTTTTAATAATTACGCCTCCCAGTTGGACCAGCTTCTTGCAAACACCGAAGCTGTCATGGAGGACACTGTTGAGACTATCAATCTGCTTAGCAACCAATTAGCCAATATCAACGGTAGGATTATGGCGGCCGGTCAGTCAGGTCAATCACCAAATTCAATTTATGATCTACGCGACAAAGCAGTTAATGATTTGTCTAAATTAACTGACCTAACGGTAAGTTATAGTGGCCGTGGAGTGGTAAGTGTGAAGCTGGGTTCTTCTGGTGTTGGACCAACAATTGTTGATGGCAAGCAAACTATCACCACAGGCATACGCAAAACTAGCAGTGGACTACAACCTATCATAAGGAGTGGCGGTGAGGATATTGCTACTAATCAAATTTCCTCTGGTATGGCTAGTGGTCTCATAGACGCAAATAAAGCGATAATGGAAGCGCTTAAAGATATTAATCATCTTGCCGCACTTATGAGCAAAGAAATGAATGCGCAGCATCGGCAGGGCATTACGCTTGATGGCCAAGCTGGTGAGAATATGTTTTCAAATAGGACTATGACCTTGTCGACAGGTATCACGAACCGAAGTGAGGTTACAGGAGAAATTTTAATAACTGACCCCGAGGTTTTGCCGTTATTTGATTTGACAGCAACTTACTCGAAAGAGGACGATATATGGACGGTTTCTGGGGATGGTTTAAGTGATACGCTAACTGGAGCAAGAAGGGTAACGGGCCCTGGTTTCACATTAACTATAAATGGAGAAGCAGCAGCCGGAGATGTTATCCATCTTTCGCCTCTTTCCAGTGCCGCCTCTGGTATGCGGTTTCTCTTAGAAAAACCGCAACAGCTTGCGGCTGCCTCTGGCCTTTTAATTGCTGCTGATTCTGATAATTTATCAGACGCCGATATCATCGTTGATTTTGTTACACCAACCTCAAAAAAAGTGCTGCCACGAATTGATCAAGTGCTGAACAACTCCCCGTCACCTATTGAAGCATCTGAATTCAGAAGTGATGGGTTGGTTGCTGAGATACCTGCTGGCTCGGGGCCAGTGTCGCTCAGCTCGTTAACCCGACAGGCATCAGCGAAATTCCAGATTTCCGACATTGAATTGTCAAATTTGACCCAACTCAACTTCAAACTGGAAAACACTACTCCTTCAGGACCATTCACATTTAATGTGAATTATAATTCGCTATTTCCATCAGCGACAACTGATAGTGGCTGGTCAGATACCAAAGAGTTGGCTGATATGCTCAATAATGGAGTGATAGTTGATTCAGCAAATAATACACTTGTTGATTATGGACTTTATGCAAGTGGGGCAAATGGAACACTGACACTAACGACATCAAGTGGAGATTTTGATAGTTCGGATGCATTTGCGCCCACAGTATCCATCGGTAGCGGAACAATTAGAGCCTCAGTAAAAGATTCAATTATTGCATCAGATTTACAGATTTTTACTCGAGAAGGACGTCACATCGCTGGCACAATAATGACCAATGACCAGCTTGCCCATATAATGACAGCTGACAACGGCTTTTCTGAACATGCTGTCTATACCGGTGACTATTTGAACCAAACAAAGCCTGGTTACAGAAATATGGCCATTGATATTGACCGTTCATCAGGCATGCATTCAATTACCATTGGGGCAGATGGCTCAGGGGCATCCGCTCAGGGAAGTCGTGGAGGCATGCCTGCAACCAGTTCAACTGACCAGACAATTAGTATTGCCCTAAGTAACGGTATCTCAACATCAGTTGACTTTAAAGCTGGTGACGCAGCTAGCGAAGTAGCTGAAAATTTGAACGACAAGTTGCAGCATTTAGGAATTAAAGCTAGCGCAAACATGCGAGTAGAATTATCGAATCTCTCAACTGCTGGAACATTAAGTTTTTTTATTGAAGGCGACAACAGAACACCGATTAAGATCCAGGCTACTGTTGTGCCAGATAATCTCACTAATTTAGTTACCGCAATAAACGACCAGTCAAATCGTACAGGTATTACGGCTGCTCTTTCTAGCAACAAAAAGCGGGTTATTCTAGAAAAGGAAGATGGGAAAGATATTTTTGTATCGGATTATTCATCTAATTCCCCACAACTGGCAGCGAAGCCGATTAATAGAAAAGGCCAAGCGGCGGCATCTTCTATTTTGTTAGGTGGAGAAGGCTCGCCAATCGACCACGCCCGTTTCTCTGGCCTTGTTGAGCTAGATGCAGCAAATAGCTTCAGCTTGACAACACAAGCAGGCATAATCACCAATAGCCAAGCTGACACCACTAAAAATGGCTTAGTTGAAATAGAATCAAATCCCAGCTCAGATAAAAAGACAATAAAATATTCTGTCAACAGTGAAGCTGATAGGAATGAGGACTCATTTGACGGCCAAACTGCCGTTGCTGCTGCCGGAAGTTATGGGCTAAGTTTGCCTACTAGTGACAGCAATATTTCATTCACTGCAGAGATTACTTCAGCAAGTACTACTCCATTCACCCAAGCAATAATTCAAAAAGGTATTGTTGACGCTTTACGTGGTCAGGCACCTTTAGCAAGTTTTTCAGGTGATGATGTAGCCGCAAAACCACAGAGCATGACCTACAGCTTTACTGGGCCAACAACAATTGACCAGAATTTGGATAGCATGGATTTAACTGTTGCTGGAACAACGCTTACCGTAGATATGCTTGATGGTGATGGCCTTGGAAATCATGTGACAACAGCACAGCAATTAAATGATGCAGCGGCGCGTCTTGTGAATAATGCAAATCTGGGTGTGACTGCTACATCATTTTCTGAAGTTGTGAACTCCGTGACTGTACACCGCCTAAAAATTGAAGCCAATGAGGTTGGTCAGAGCTTTTCTATGGGAGCGGTAAATTTTGTCGATGATTCTTCAAGTTCAACTTTAAGCCTTTCGTCTTCTGTCACCGCCAAGTCGATGCCCCAAAATGGTCAGGGCGTTTATTTAGATTTTGCTGGTGAAACTTATCATGTTGAAATGCTTGACGATGAATTGAGAGTTTCTGGTGGCGAAGAGGGTCGTCTAACCGCTTATTTTGATGACCAGAAAAAGCTTCAGGTTGTTGCTGGTGGAACACTATCTGGTGAAGTAATTACAGTTACCTCAGATAGTAAAATTTCTGGAAATAGCGACAGCGCTGCTATCTTTGGTCTTTCAACAACCAAAATGAGATTTGCTAGCACAGAATTTATAGCAAGCGCCTCGTTACCAAGTTTAAACTTAACGATAGATGGAACCCTCCACGAAATTGCGATGGATTCAGCTGGCGCGCTGACGTCCTCTCCCTCTTTGCCTAGCGGAGTTTCAATTTCGTCAACTGTAACAGGATCATCTAACGGTCGTGTTGTTATCGAATATAACCCAGCGATAAATAGTATTCTGTTCGAACAGCCTCAAAATGCTTTAGGGATGAAAACAGCTGATTTGCAACTGAAGCTTGAGGGTGGCCATATTTCTGTTGGAAGCCTTCAGGGTGAGGTAGTTGATGTTACGGCAACCGCTTCCAGTCTTGTGGCTCAAACAATATCACTTAACGATATCGCTGTTGAAGATTTGTTGGTCTTCACATCTGGAACAGGTGCAAGACTGATCAATAGCCAATATGACCAAATAGCTACAGAAACAGATGCTTTCATTGCATCAGCTCTTGATCGAGGCAGTTTCACAGTGAAAGCTATTTCTGATGATGCGTTGCGCTATGAAATATTAGATACTGATACAGGGCATTCAATCGCAACACGCACATTAAATGAAAGTAATAGTCTTGAATTTGACGGTTATCAAATTCAGCTCAAAGGCAAAACTGCTTTAAATGATGCATTTCTAATACAGAGAACGGAGAGCGGCGCAGGAGATTCCCGTAATTTAGATGCACTCATTGCCCAGCAGTCGGAAGATGTTAATGGAAAAAGTTCTGGTGGGTTCTCAGACATATTTTCAACCATTGTGGCAACCGTTGGCGCGTCAGTTCGAGCAAATAACCAGGCTCTGGATGGCGCAGAGGCTACAAAAGAAGCTGCAATAGAAGCTGAAGCTGAATTCTCTGGTGTCAATCTGGATGCTGAAGCTGCCGCGCTTATTGAATTTCAACAAGCATATCAGGCATCAGCGCGGGTTTTATCAACGGCAAGAGAGCTTTTCCAAACCCTAATTGATGTCGTTTAAAGGAGGTTTCCATGCAGGTAAGCACAAAATTATTCAATGACCAGCAAATCCGCCAGTTTGGAAAACTCACAGCGGACATACAAGAGAAACAAGAAAAAATTGCTTCAGGCAAAGCAATACTCAGAGCATCTGACGATCCAGTTACCGCTGCAGAACTTTCCGCAGCAAGAGAACAAGAGCAGCTGCTCAGCCGTTTTGAAGACAATGCTTACAAAGCTCAGCTCCGTCTTAGTGCGGGTGATAAAACCTTAAAGGAGACAATTTCCGTAATGACACGTATTTCCGAGCTAGCCACGCAAGCTCGGAGCCCAGCCTATGATGGCTTCAGTCGCAGGGCAATTCTAACCGAGGTCAAAAGTTTGCATCAGACCTTAGTAGATTTAGCAAATACTCGTGACGCTTATGGAAAAAGTCTTTTTTCAGGTTTCAAAACAGATGCTGATGCTTTCGTTAGGAATATGGATGATAGTGTTTCTTATAATGGCGATCGTGGCATTCACACTGTTCAGGTATCAGAGAATGTCAATGTATCAACCTCACTGGATGGTGAGAGTGTTTTCGGAAGAGTCCAAACGACTGGTGGTCCCAAAAGCATTTTTGAAATTGTAGAGGGATTAATGGGTTCTATTGACCCACTTCGTGAAATAAACGAAATGGCGACTGCTCAGGGAAAAGCAAGGATTAGACTGGAATTGCCTAGGCAAAATCAGGATTGGTCATTCACTTTGAAAGGCGGTCTTGGAGAAGTAACTATTGAAACAACTCTTTCAACAGGTATGGAAGAAAATCTTGCTGATGCGATTAATGCCAAATCTGATCAGACTGGTGTTAGCGCAGAGTTTGATAGTAATACTGGTTCCATATTTCTTACTGAACAAGGAACAGATTTAATTGTCATTGAAGATGTTGAAATCGAAGGTGAGGGTATCGCTAGTGAGGCTGGTTTTTATAATATGGCAGTTATGAGCCTAGACGAAAACGGAGCTGAGATTGGTAAAGAGCGGTTTTTAACCGACGAAGATCAGTTGCTAGGGCAAGGTATAAGAAATGTCCTGGACTCTATTGATCATCTTGGATTACAGCAAGCAAAATTAGGTGCACAGGTGTCCAAAGCTGAAATTCAAATAGATGTGCTTCAGAGTAGAAAGCTAGCAGTAACAAGAGATATATCTGCCATGGGAGATGCTGACTTGGCAAAGCTTGTAACAGAATTGCAGTCACAGCTTACAAACCGTGATGCGGCACAACAGGCTTTTGCAAAAATAGGCCAACAAAGCCTCTTTGATTACATCCGCTGATCAGCCTTTTTTCTGAGATAACACTATAAATAGTGGGGCATTTAACTGCCCCCTTTTTTTGTTTAAAGCAAAAAATTCACTGTCTAAAAATTGACAAATACAGTGATTTTACAATGACGAGGCAAGAACCTATGTGAATCATAGGGTTAGCATTGTTTTTTGATTCCTATTATTCGATTTGGCATAGCAATTGCAGGTAATTCCACGTGTCAAATTAATTTTAGAAGAAAGCACAATGCAAAACCAAGTTTTCGAAATTGCCTGGGCTAAACCCCCGGGAACGTCTGATAGAGTACGACAGGAACAGTCTTTTGGCTGCCCTTCTCATAATCAAACTAGATTAATTGGCGATGTACTGAGCGATTGGCACGGCATTTGCAACAACGCAGGGTGTCCAACTATTGTGGATTGGCAAGCGATATGAGCAAGATTAATACAAATATGGCCGGGGTTACGACCCTTTTCCATCTTCGTAATAAAGAAGACGGGATGAACAAAGCACTCGAGCGCATTTCATCTGGTTTGCGTTTGAATCATGCAGTTGATGATGCTGCAGGGGCGTCAATCGTTAATCGAATGACATCGCAAATCAAAGGTTTGGAAGCTGCAATAAGAAATGCTGCCGACGCAATCTCTCTTACGCAGACCGCTGAGGGTGCGATCGAGGAAGTCACAGACATTCTTCACAGGTTGCGCGAACTTTCAGTCCAAGCAGCTAACGGTGTTTATACAGGACAGGACCGTCAGGCAATTCAAAATGAAGTAGGCGCTTTGCAAGAAGAGCTTCACAGAATTGCTGAGAGCTCTACATTTAATGGTGTTAAGATGCTAAACGGCTCCTTTATTGATACAACATTCCAAGTTGGATTTCAGCCAAATGATACTGCTACATTGTCTATTGAGGACGTTAAGCCAACCGGCCTAGGCGAATTTGTTCTCAAGACAGATGTAATTAATTCGGGCAACATGATTCCTACAGAGACGACAGCGACAACATCTACCACTTCAAACAATATTGTTAATAGTGGAACAGGCACTGTTACGCTGAACGAGGGTTTCTTTATGACAATAGCTGCGCCAGCTTCTAGTGGATCAGCTCTCGATACATTTGTAACAACTTATCCAGGTGGCACCTATTCAACCACCACAGATGGTTTTTCTGTAGATGCAACTACGGGTCTCATTACGAGCACTAGTCTTAAGCAATATGATTCTACTAAAACCGCAACAGAATTTCCAAATACACAAACAATAACAAGAGTTTACACTGAGGGCGCAAACATCTTTACCGAAGAAATAACTCTTACGTTAGCAGACGTGAATCCAAATACGATTACACGTTCAGCCACTTCAACAATTAACGTAAATAGTGTTGACGATATAACTATTAATGCGTTTGATACATCAACAACTCAGGCGACTGCAACCCAAGGGTCTTTGAGTGCAGAGCTCGCGGCTTTTATCCAGGGTTCAAGAACTGTTTCTGGCAACAATGGTACATTTAGTTTGTCCGGAACAGATGCAGCACAATTTTCTGTAGATGCTGCAACTGGTCAAATTACTTGGGCATCTTCACCTACACTTCTGAATACGGATAAAAGCCTTGTTCTGACATTCACATCAGATGTTGGTGATGTTTTCACTGAGACTATTGTTATAGACCATGAAAGCACCAATCCATCAATAGGTGAGATTACCCTTAACGTTTCTGAAGATGGTGATTCCACCGGCACAGTAAACTACGATATGACGGCAGCTGCAAACTTTTCTACTGCTTTCGCTGCGCTGTATTCCAGTGGCGTAACCACTACAACTTTATCTTCCAGTGCTCCAGCTGGCGTGTCAGTGTCAGGTGATGATTTGGTTTTTGACCTGTCTGATGCTTCACTCGCAGCTGGAACAACCGTCTCTTTTGAAATGGAGCTAGATAATGGCGCAGGGCTTGTCCACACTGAACAAGTTTCATTTACTGTGGCTGGTTCACAGCCATCAGATGCGGTTGCAAGAGCTACTGATGTAAGCCCTGGTAGTCTAACAGTTGCTAATGCTGGCTCAGTAACCACAGATAACACTGGAAATGAGGGACCAGCATACACTTCAGGCGCAGGAACACCTTCCTACACTGACGGAACAAACGGTCAAATCAATACTGCTATTTCTATGGCAGAAGGTGCCCAGATCGTAATTTCCACTGATGCACAGAGCACGAACTTGCAAAACTTTGTGACTGCAAATGCTGGCGGTACTTTCTCAATTTCGGGAACTGATGCAGCCCTGTTTAATGTAGATACAACAACTGGCCAAATCACTTCGAAAGCCCATGTAGATTTCGAGGTTCCTGACGATGATGGTGAAGATGGCACTTATAATGTAAGTTTGAAGTACACCCAAGGTACAAATAACTTCACTGACATTATCACAGTTACAATTACCGACGATACATCAGATAACTCTGCAAACCAAGCAGCTGGTAGGCCTCGTCTTGGGACTGACAGAACTACCGCTGCCAGTTTGATAAGTGAAGATGAAGATATTACTATATTTGGTAATGTGGGTACTAAAGTTATCGATGTGAACGGAAAATCTTCTGCATATGATATTGTTCAAGCAATTAACGCCGAACAAAGTGAGACAGGTGTTTATGCAGATGCGCAAACTAGAGTAAACATAACGTTTCCTGAGCAGATTGACCTAAAGACAGATACCGTTACTTTTAGCTTAATGGGTGTAAATGAGACAGCAATCACCGTATCTGGAAATGTTGATTTTGGTCAGACAAACGGTCGTGATGCAAACATTCGCCAGTTGGCTAATGCGGTTAACTCAGTATCAGGAAAAACTGGAATTACAGCGAAGGTTTCGAGCAAGGGCGACACTTTGCATATGTTCTCCAATGAAGGCCATGATATTGTAGTTGAAAACTTCACAATGTCGGTTCTAGATATCCCAATGAATGTGTCATCTACTGATGATAATTTGGTGAGTGTTGGTGATGTTCAGCAATTGAGAAAGGGTGTTGGTAATGACGACACCTTCCGCTCGACTGGTCAGATTACTTTCCATTCGCCATATATTTTCTCAGTGGATGCAGGCCTTACTGGGATCAATGGTGGCGGTCTGTTCCAGACCGTTCCAGGAGCAGCAACCCTTTCTTCTGTGTCATCGCTCGATGTGCTGACTGTTGAGGGTGCTAAGAAGATGCTTACCGCTGTCGATGGTGCACTTGTAAGAATCGACCTTGAGCGCTCCGATCTCGGTGCTGTGATGTCAAGAATGCAGCATACGATTAATAACTTATCGAATGTTGTTGTGAATACGAAAGCAGCTCGTTCTCGTATACAAGATGCTGATATTGCGGCTGAAACTACTGAGATGACAAAGGCACAAGTTCTGTCACAAGCCGCTCAAGCAATGCTTGCGCAGGCTAACAGATCATCACAGTCGATTTTATCTCTTCTTCAGGGTTAATTTTGGTTTCAAAATAAAAAAAAGGGCGCCAAATGGCGCCCTTTTCTTATTTTTTGTTTTTTACTGAAGCAACGCCAGCACTGATTGCTTAGACTGGTTGGCCTGAGCAAGCATTGATGTGGCTGCCTGAGACAGGATCTGCTGCTTAGACAACTGGCTTGTTTCCAGAGCAAAGTCAGCATCTGTAATCCGGCCTTTAGCCTGTTCAGTCAGAGATGACGCAGCAGTCAAGTTATCAATGTTGTGCTGCAATCTGTTCTGAGTTGAACCAAGTTTCGCTTGAGCGGCGGTGATTTGGTTCAGGGCCTCGTCCAGAATATCGATTGCATCTTGAGCTCCAGCTTGTGTGCCGATGTTCAAATTTTCGATATGGTCGCCATTGTCTACAACACTGTCGACAACGTTTAGCACGATAGTTTCAGTGTAAACATTATCACCGCTAGTGTAGACGAGGTCGAAGTTGTATTGGGCTTTATCTTCGAAGTTCATGATTGTCCTTGAACTGATATTGCCATTTTTGTCAACCTCGAAGCTTGAAGCATCTGCTCCACCCAGAGACCAACTACCGCTATTATAGCTGTTCACAAATGTTGTGAGTTCGCCACTTAAAACAGTGTTGGCTCCTGTTGACTGGATAGTTGCTCTTAGGGTTTCGTCAACTTGAATTGTAGACTTACCACCGACCACTTCTGTTGATTGAGCAGAGCCATCTTTGGTCTGGTCAGTAGAGGTTAGTGACACGGTTGCAGATGCAGGATTGGTCGCTGCAGTGGTTTCAAGCGCAATGTCCTGAACGAAGGTATTTCCATCAAGGTCGGTATAGGTAACCTCCAATGTGTAGCTACCTGCGTCCGAACCGGCCTCAAGTGTTACAACGTTTCCAGCAATCGTAAACGCATCAGTACCACCATCTTCGTTGGTCTGTGTATCCACTACATCGATTGCATATGTTCCGTTAGCATTTGCATCGGTGTAGGTGTTGAGGTCAGAGAACAAAGAACGATTTTTCATATCGAATACGACCGCTTCACCGTCAGATGTTCCTGTTATTTCAACAATGGACCCTGTTTGTTCAGTGCGTCCTGCGCCTTGAACAAAAGTATCAGTACCGGCTGCTCCAGCGGCAACAATATCTAAAGTTATTGTTTCGACGAACAACTCTTCACCTGCTGCTGTGCTATCAGCTGCTGAGCCAAGCGTCAGCGTAACAGTAACCTGACCTGTTTCAACAGGAGCTACTGATTGACCAAGCTCAAATGTTTCCGACATTGTTAGAATGTCATCCATTGTGGCAGTTGTTAAGCTTGCACCAGTAGTGGTATTTGTTCTAGCAACACCATTTCCTTGGTTAGATCCAGTTACATCTGTTGGGTCTCCAATAAACGCAAAGATTTCGCCAGCGGCTACACCATCAGTGTCTGCATGCCGTTCGATGAAGTCTTTAGCGCCTTGGGACAGCAGGTCGCGAGTTGCTGCAGCTGATAAATCAAATGTGATATCAGCAGTTCCAGTTGAGTCCACAGAAATCTGCATGCTTGAGCGACCTGTTCTAGCCACTTCTTGGTCTGTTTGCGCAATTCCTGCATCAGCAATTGAATTATTGGTGACTGTTAAAGCTACTGTCTCGGCAAATGTATTACCGGTTGAGTTAGTGTAGGTTACAATAAAGTCGTACACATTATCATCGGCAGTTGAAGCTCCAGTGCCTAAGTCACCTGTATTTTCAAAATCGAAAGTACCTGTGGTCACATTTACAGCGCCAGTTGTTGTGTTAATTGTAAAAACACCGTTGTCTGTGCCAGTAAGTGCAAAATTTGAAGTTGAGTTTGGTGTATCAGCTGCCACAAATTCCTTGAATGCATCACTTAATACGCCATTTACCCCGGCAGTTTCAAAGCTCACGTCCTCAGCTTCCTCAACTGTCAAATTCGATGTGGCTGAATTTGTTGAAGCTGTTACAGTGGCCGTATCAGTAATGGTCAACACTACGTTTTCAGTGACCGATTCGGTGCCTGATGTATATGTTACGGAAAATTCGTAGACACCGTCAAAATTTGCATCTGTTGCACTGTCAAAATCCAGTTCACCAGCCTGAAGGGTAATAATACCAGCAGAGCTTACCTGGAACAAAGAAGCATCAACTTCAGAACCCATTGAGTAGGTGCCACTACCATTAGCAATCACAAAATCTGTGAAGCCAGAGCTGAACACATCCTTGTTGATTTGAACTTGACCTTCACCAGCTGTTATTTGGGTCTTTGCTGCTGTATGTACAAAAATATTGGAAGTATCAATAGCTGCTTCGGACACATCAGTAATGGCTGTGCCGCCAAGTGCGTCGGTATTCATTCTGTCGACCGCGATACCAATTACTTCCGCATTGGTGTTACCAGCACGGATTTCGGAATTGTAAGAGCCATCGAGAACCTTAACGCCGTTAAAGTTCGTATTATCTGCAATCTTATCGATTTCAGCTAATAAAGCTTCAACTTCCAACTGAGCGTTTGCACGGTCACCGTCACTGTAAATGCCGTTAGCCATCTGAACAGATAGTTCGCGCATCCGGATGACCATATTTGAAATTTCACCCATTCCAGACTCAGCAGTCTGAACAAGTGAAATACCATCGTTAGAGTTACGGATAGCCATATTAATGCCGCGAAGCTGGCTTTCCATTTTAGTGGCCACAGCAAGACCCGCTGCATCGTCTGCTGCCTGGTTAATTCTTAGACCAGATGACAGGCGCTGCATAGCCTTTTCCATTCCACTTTGAGCACCCAGAGCTGCCACACGAGCATTCAAAGCGCCAACGTTTGTATTAATAACAGTCATTTCTTTCTCCAAATTCTGTATTAATGTTGTAAAGGCCAATGTGGGCCACCGAAAAATAGAACGACTGGAAAGAAAATAGTTTAATTTTTTTTTGATTTTTTGCTCGAAATGCAATAACCCCTTTTGATAGTGCTTCTTTGCTCTACATATACAGCAAAGGTGAAATTCATAAATTGCAAAAAAACAATAGGTTATCAAGGTTTGTAGGTTTTCATGTATTGTCCAGATTGGATTTTTGAAATTGTTTCTGCTGAAGTTGCATCTTTGTATTTGAAAAACGACGTGCCCTTAGAAATGGGTGCGAGCAAATATGTCAGTGGCTTATCAGAGAATTTTGAGGAGCTCTCAAGCCAAGAAATTTCAACTCTTGCAGAAGAAGAAATAAGATTACTTGGGGACTTGGAAGCAGGAGAAGTTGCAGTGCCCCTCCTTCAAGGCTTTGCCTATTTTAGGATGTACTATGCATTTCAGGGAGTAAAACGTAAACTTAAGCCTATGTTTGGAGATGTAGCATCTGGAACGAAAGAAAAGGAATACGCTGCGCACGCATCTTTCAAACGCTTCAAAGCATATATTTTTGCTTATCGGTCAGATAAGGCACTGTTAGCGCCCGACGGGTGGTCTCTGAGCACCCAGACTGACATAAAAATACTAGCTGAAATAGCAAACCAAAACACAAGCCCACTAGACTTTCTTTAGTGCTAAGTTCTCTAATTATTTAATGAAGCTTTCCAAGCTTCCTGGAAATTATCTAACAGCTCTCTAGTTTTGTTAAAGCTGTTAACAGCAGTTTCCATATCAGTAAACTGTTTGGTATATCTAGTCCTGGTGTTTTCTATTCGTTGATTTAGCTCGGTCAGATCTTCCTGAAAATCTGCCAAATCACCATTGTAGTTTGTGATGCGTGTATCAATCTCATTCCCACTAGACAATATTGGGTCTATATATTCACGAAGAATTTCAAGTAGGCTTTTCCCCAAATAAATGTCCGCATCTTCACCGTCTCCTAGGAGTGTGACGGCTAAACCATCAGCGCCGCCAGTTGCAATTGTGAATTCGTCATTTCCAAAGGTCATTGCGGTGGCGGTTGTTTCAGCATCTACAAGAGGCAATTCCCTTTGTAAGGTTGCGCTAGTAGCGGAAGTTAAATCAAAACTGTAACGACCCGCCTCCCAATCATCACCAGAAATTGACGGTTTTACGAGGCTGCTGCTCGCTGTGGCTCTGCTGTCCATTACTGCTGCAAAGGCATCCGGATTTGCATCAAAAAATTGTTCAAATTTCGTTTCGTCTACGGTCAAGCTTCCATCTCGTTCGGTCATCACTCCAAAATTAGATAAATAAACATCTTCATCGCCATACCCAGACAATGGCTTGATCGTTAAATTTTTTAGTTCCCTGAGGTATGACTTCACGAGGTTATCACTGGCGAGTGGGCCTCCATCATCTTCGCCAGGGGTCCCTCGAAAAGTTAATTCAGATAAACTTTCGATAGCCACATTAATTTCAGCCACAAAAGCGTCAAGGTAGGTTTTTGCCTGTTCCTTATCGTAGCTTGAAGTGATTGTGATACTAGATGGTGTAGAATCAACCAAAGTTAGTTTTACACCTGATATCAAGTCTTCAACTTCATTCTCTTCGCGGATAATATCGACACCATTGAAGGTAAAGAGGGCATTTTGACCAGCCATTGCAAAATGACGAGCATCAGCTTCTCTTATTTCAGGGTTATAGTTTATTGACAATGAAGCATCAGAGGTCGAAGCGGTATTTTCGTAATCAGGCTCAGTCGTAGTATTATTCGTAACGATCATCTCAGCTGTTGAGACGGTATAGTCAACAGGTCCATTATCTGATTGTAAGCTAACCGCGTCTGAACCACCGGCTGTGACGGTAAATGAAACTTTTTCTGTGTGAACTAATGTGCTTCCATCATTGAGAACCAGGTCAAAATCGATTTGACTTCCTGTTACATTTAGAGAGCTGTTGCTAAAATCAAACTCTAATGCATAACGCCCCTCGAAACCGCCAACAGGCGTTTGCTGAGTGTTGTTAAAACCTCCATTCGAAAACCCTGTTTGGTTTCCATAACCATCTCTTAATGGAGATTTTACACTCCCATCATAACCACCATCATCAAAGTTATCCTGGGCACCTGTTGTTTTTGCAAAAGAAATAGCGACGTCGCCTTGGTCGCCAGGGTCATTATAGGTGATTCTCAACCTTGGTGTGGCTGCTGAGCCACCTTGGTCAATTGTGAATGGAGCACTTGCATAATTTGGGTCAGCTTGAAGCGCCGTAATAACCTCGTCTAAGGAACTGTACCCTCCAATTGGTGCAGAGGCGGTTGATAGTGACGTTCCTCCAACATTTAATGTGAAAACATCGTTCTGTTGGTTGTCTGTTCCAATATTAATAGAGGTTGAAGACCTGTAGCGCTCTGTTTCCTCTACTTTTGTAAAACTAATCGTTTGGTCAGTAAGCGGGCCGCCAGTTTTGAATGTGATTTCAATTTCGCCGCCTGCACTTGCTCCGTTAGTATCTGAAATTGTGAATGGTGCGCCAGCGTAATCGCTATCAAGTTGGAGAGCGGCAACTACATCATTCAATGAAGTGTATTGAGCACCAGAAGTTTGAAGAGTTGTTGAACCTACCACTAATTCATAGATATCGTTCGCACTGTGGGATGACCCAATGTCGACCCCAGACGTCTGGTACACCTCTTCCACATGGTTAACAGTAACGCCTGAAGGTGCTCCGGAGAGTGAAAAAACTGGATTAGATGAGCTATTAAATTTAGATTGTAGACCGGTCGAAAAGTTCAGGTTATTTCCTAAGTCGTAGACGAAAGAGGTTGAGCCTGATTTGACAACGTTTAATTCTGATTCATAAATTGATGCATGACTGAGATCATGGTCAATAACTATAGTTTCTGTAAATGTATCACCATTGGCTGCTTGATAGGTCAGAGTTAAGTTTTTGTCTGCTGTAATTTCTGCTGCATTTGAATATACAATGGCCCCAGTGCTGGAATTAAGAACAAAATCCCCAGCATCAGCGCCGCCAAGCGAGAAGCTTCCATCTGTGCCATTAAGTGCACGTGTTTCAGAGACAAATGTTGCCAACTCTGCACTCAGACTTCCTTGCGTTGCTCCAGATTGAGAACCAGAAATGGCATTGATTGTGAGGCCTTCGAGATTATGTATGTCTAGCTCGGAGCGAGCTTGTCTAATCACAGTTTTAGCTGTGTCTTCCGTGACAGTAATAAAGACCGTCTCACTAATTGTATTTGCTCCGCTGGTATAAGTTCTTGTTAATGTTCTGTTTGCTCCGTCAGTGAAAGCAATCATATCGGTGCTTGTGATTTCTCCAGTGGCAGTGTTTATAGTAAATTCAGCGTCTCCAGAAATACTGAATGTGCCTCCAGCATGCTCATCAACAAACCTTTCCAAGTCAGTTCCAGAAGTGCCTGGAGTTGGTGCTGGGATAGTAATGTCAAAACCCTCAATCGTTGTTGCAGTGATATCTGTAATTCTATCAGTGCTCCCTGTAGCGGTAATACGCATCTGATTGTCTAGCCCGGTAGGCCCCATGAAAGATACGGAATAGCTACCCTCACTCAATTTAATAACGCTGGCGGTAACGCCAATATTCGCCGCATTTACAGCATCTGCAATGGCAGTAATCGTATTCGGGCCAGTTCCAATGTTAATTGTTTCAGATGGTCGTTCGGCATTTACCGTGAATGAATCTGCAGCTGAGTTCCACTCTCCAAATTCGATTAAAATGCTCTCTGTGCTGGAGGTGGACGTGGCTGATGTAAATCCTGCGAAAGAAACAGTATGACTTTTTGCGATTTGTGTAATATCTAACTCGTGCTCAAATGGCTCAACAGAGAAAGTGCCTGTCTCTTCAATTTCTACCGCTGTTGAAGATGAGCTTAATGCAAGTCCATTCAATCCATCGAGAGCTTGTAAATTTGTGTCAAGACTCGATAGGCTGCTTTTTACTGTTCCCAAGGCAGATACAGATACAGTTTTTTCATCAATTTTTTTCTGAATGATTGTTTCTTGTGGAACCTTTTCAGCCTCCACAATTGCATCAACAATTTGAGTGACGTTTAGACCACTGCCCACGTTTAGTGCACTTAAATAATCAACAGCCATCTTTTTGGTCCATAATACTCTCCAAAAACTCTTTAAATTAAGCAATTTTTGTGCCTAAAACGAAAATGTGTCACATTTAACCAGTCACTGATTTATTCTGCATAAGGCGTTCACTCGTTTTGCCAATAAACTTGAGATTAATTGTGTATTTAATTTTTTCCTCGTTAACAGGATTAACGATTGGAACTGTAGTATCTTTAATTGCAAACTTATTTGTAAACGGAATAAAATTTTTTGAGGTGTTGCGCTTAGAGTTATTCTTCATATTTTCATCTGTGATATATGCTGAAATCATAATTCCATTTGCTTGGCTCAGTGCCGGTTTTTTTCTCGTTTTTTTAATAAAAAAAATGATTGGTAGCGCACCGTGGCAAGGACCAGCAGATGCAATTTATTGTGCCCACAGACCTGATAAAAGCATGGATATTCGCCAAGGATTCGGTACTGTTCTAGCTGCCTTTACTTCTTTGAGTGCTGGAGCCTCACTGGGGCAGTATGGACCAATAGTGCACATGGGCGCATTAATAGGCAGTTTGTTCAGAAAATACAATTTGCATTCGGTTAGTCTATCAAACGACATTTTCATAGGTTGTGGTGTTGCCGCTGCTATTTCTGCTGGTTTTCAAGCACCTATTGCAGGAGTAATTTTTGCACACGAAGCGATTTTGAGACATTTTTCTATGAGGGCTATTGCTCCAATTGCGATATCCAGTATATGTGCCGCTTCAGTGGGACAATGGTTAGGTCTAAGCGAAAATATATTGGCGCTCAATTTTTCTGCACAGCCATTGCTAAATCAGGTACCAGCTTTGTTAATTGGGGGCTTCATATTTAGCATGGTCGCAGTGTTTATAATGAAGACCACACTTACGGGTATCGCAACTATAAATAAACTCAGTTTGCCCATTGGATATTTGGCTTTCGTTGCTATTTTTGGGCTTGGAACTATTGGTATGATAGTTCCAGAAACCATTGGAATCGGCATGAAGTCGCTGGTTTCAATACTGGCTGGCCATTATGAAATTTCCATTCTTTTTCTTTTGTTTTGTGCAAAAATTTTAGCTGTTTTGATTTCTATTTGTTTTGGGTTTGTTGGAGGGTTTGTCTCTCCGGCTTTGATGATAGGAGCATTATCTGGAGGTTTGCTCTCAACAATTTTATCCTCTTTGGGTTTTGAAGTTTCTTCGATTACACTGATGATTGCTGGAATGGCCGCTGTTTCTGGTACGATTGTGGGTGCGCCTATTTCTATGGTGATGCTGGTATTTGAACTCACAGAATCCTATGATTTCGCAGTTTCTGCTATGTTGAGTGTTGTAGTAGCAAATTTATTTAGTCATTTGGTCTTCAGTCATTCTTTGTTTGACGAACAACTCAAGCGACGAAATATAGATGTTTCTCAAGGTCGAGGAAATCTTGCCTTAATGGAACAATCAATTGTTGATGTCGCCCAAACAGAATTTTTAAAAGTTTCCCCTAATGCTAGTGTTGCAAATACAATTCAGTTGCTCAAGAAAAGGCAACAGACTGAAGCGTATTGTGTAGAAGGGAATGGAACATATGTCGGTAAACTGTTTTTGCCTCAGCTTCTAAAGCTAAGGCCAAACACAGAAGTGCATACAAGTGTAATGAAATCGGAAAAAGTTATTCCCGCCGATGCTTCGATGTTTAAGGCAATAGAAATTGCTTCAGACTTTGTAGGAGAGGCTTTGGCTGTTGTTGACACCGATACTAACAAAATTGTTGGAACTGTTACAGAGGCTGCTCTTTTCCAAGTTTATTTAAAAGCTCAATCAGACGTACATAAGTTAGAGCATGGCTGATAATGAAAATTGAATTTCATGCGATAATATCAATTTGATTTTTGAAGCGAGGGGCATCTGCGTATGAATTCGATATTCGTTCTGTGCGTGTCGAGCTCACATTTTGTATGTATACAGGGCTAGAAGCCGCCCTTGCCCGAAGGTACTCTTCCGTGACAATTGTAGAAGGAGCTTGCCGGTTCGAACGGATTTGGCTGACTGGAAGGCCTGAATTTTCAGAAAAAATACGAGAAATGGGCTCCGTAGCCTCAACATATCGCGATGTTTGCCGTTCTACTGGCATAAGTCTTGCACTATCTGCTAAGTCTTGCGTTTGCGCCAATTGAGATGACCTATTGGTCGCTGTTGCAAGTCTAGTCTGCTGCGCGTCATGTAACATGGGTACGTACATGAATCTAAGGCTACTAAATCTAGCTGTTTTGTGCAAGAAGTTGAGGTGATGACAGGCATGAATTACGGAAAAATCACGCAAGCCTATCAAAATGCAGAAAATCAAGCTCTTCAGGAAACAGAAGACCCGCATTTAATTATACTAACAATGTTAAATGCTCTACTCAAATCAATGGGCATTTTTGTGCAAAATATTAATATTTCAGATGGAGGTCAGCTCGAGTTAAAGTCAAAGCACTTTGCCCGATCTTTAACTATAATTTACGCTTTGCAGACCAGCCTTGATTTTGAAAAAGGTAAGGACATAGCTGAAAACCTTTTTCAGCTCTATGAATTTGCCCGTCAGCAACTCATGGATGATTTGAAATCTGGCAAACCTGATGGGACCTTAAAAGCCATTCATTGTTTAGCAGACATTCGCGATGCCTGGGATGAAATGGGAAAGCAAAATGCAGAACATGGCTGAAATCAGAGAACAATTCTCTGCGCTTCATGGCCATATTGCGACAGCTATTACGAATAAAGACTTTAATCGTGCTGTAACACTCGACCAAGCGCGTCAGGATATATTGAAAGATCTCTGTCTTATGGATATGAAAGGCATAGATGAGAGTTTTTTTGCGTTTATTGAGCAATGTGCTAAAGAAAATGCTGAACTAATTGAGACCATTGAAAAAGAAATGGAACATTTGACTTTCCACCAAAGCCGCACCCGCAAAGCACAGGTGGCCTATACAAATTAACATTTAGATTTCCGCCGTCTCTTCTACTGTGGACTAATTTGCGGGTTTTTCGATCATAAATTTTTTCATTTTCTCGATCAATGTCGTTCGCCGCAGCTTCAGGCTGTCTGCGGCAGCAGAAATCATGCCATCTGATTTCTGAAGAGCCGCCTCAATAAGCACAATTTCAACATCTTGGAGGTGCCGGCGCAAATCAATGTTATCAAAGAAAGAAAACCATTCCTGATAGTGGGAGGGATGTGGCAAGGGGACCTCAGATACCTCGCTCATGTTATCAGGGGTTTTAGTTTCAGGAGCTAGATTAGTTGTTGCTGCCCACAGGGCTTCTTGTTCTTCAACCGGTTCTGGAACCTTAATGCGCAGTAAATTATTTTTCACATCAGACTGTTCAATCTGGCGTCCGGGAAATAGCAAACAAGCTCTCTCCAGCAGGTTTCTTAATTCACGGACATTGCC
>DEBO01000130.1:0-6861 GCA_002348585.1 Alphaproteobacteria bacterium UBA2954
GACAAATCAGACCGACGACGCGGCCGCGACACAGCCAACGCTCTGTGGGGTAACCAAGCGTCTGTTCTGGTTGGCGACTTTCTGTTTGCCCGAGCGTTTGAGCTTATGGTGGAAACAAATGATCTGGCTGTTCTCAGTCTATTATCATCTGCCTCTGCGCGAATTACTGAGGGCGAAGTAAAACAGATGACCATGGCTGGCGCGCCTGACAGTAGCCTAGATGATTATTTTTCTATGATTACTAACAAGACAGCGACTTTATTTTCTGCGGCTGCAGAATCTGGCGCGCGGGTTGGCGGCGCGGACGAGGCCCTTTCCACAGCTATGCATCACTATGGACTGCATTTGGGTATGGCCTTTCAGATTTGTGATGACGCGCTTGATTATGAGGCTGACCCTGCCCATCTGGGCAAGAATGGCGGTGATGATTTCCATGAAGGCAAAATTACCTTGCCCGTCATTCTGGCCTGGCAAGGAGCTGATGACGTCCAGCGGTCCTTCTGGAAACGCACATTAGGAGACAACAATATTCAAGCCGGGGATCTTGATAAAGCCCGCGCACTATTGGGACGTCATAATGCGATTGAGAATGCTCTGTCTTACGCCCGCACAGAGACAGAATACGCCATTCAAGCCCTGTCTGTGATGCCAGATGGGCCTGTGAAAGCTGCACTGCATGAGGCCGCACTATTTGCGGGCAAACGGGCCTATTAGGGCTTTTTTGGAAGCATGGCCAGCTGCTTGGCATGCACAGAAAGCTGCTAACGAAATCACCGCCTGCAGATATTTGGATGAGATAACAAGCGGAAAACAACCCGTTGTAAGTTGATAACAGGCCAGATTATGAGACGCGCGAATGCAAGCAAAGGTAGGCCCAAAAATCGTAGAGTAGGCAGGCAGAGGTTAAAACAGAAGCCAGCCAAAGCTTTACGCCTGCCGCGTAATGCCCCTGAAATCGATCTGACCATCAGATTTGTGGGGAGCCGCGGTGATGGCATTGGCTCAGCAAGTTACACAGTCGGGCATGAGACTAAAGACTGGCCGTTTTACGTGCCGGGCAGTCTTGAAGGCGAGCAGGTACGAGTCAAGCCCCAGCAGGTGACAGGTCAGGGTCTGACAGCAGAGCTGGTTGAGCTTTTGACACCAAACCCCTCTCGCTCTGCGCCTGTTTGTGACGTTTTTGCCGGACTTAAGGGCTGTGGCGGCTGCAGCCTGCAGCATATGAGTGAAGCTGCCTATCGGGACTGGAAACTGGATCAGCTGGAGCGTGTTTTTGACAAGGCTGGCTTTGGAATTGCCAATAAAATGGCGTCCCCATTTGTTATGCCTGTCTGGACAAAGATGTCAGGGCGCCGTAGGGTGCGCCTGTCTTACCGGCAGACAGCGCAGGCCTTTATTGTAGGCTTTACCGGACGTGCTTCACATTTCATTTATCCACTGGAAAACTGCGGCGTGTTGCGGATAGAGCTAAAACGGCTTATCACACAACTTCACGACTGGGTCGCCCCACATTTGCCTGCAGGACAGAGTGGACAAATCGCGATCAATCTGCTGAGCAGTGGGGCGGATATCCTGCTATTGCCAAATGATACGCTGGCAGATAAGGTCCTAACGGCTTTGTCCGCAGGGCTGGACAGCCTGCCAGTCTGCCGTCTATGCGTACGCCAACCAAAGGCTGATATCCCGCTGATGCTTGCCGAAAAAGCCCCGGCTGTTCTGCAGCTTGAAAGGACGATTGGCGGCCATAACCTGTATCCATCACCGGGCTGTTTTTTGCAGGCCAGTACAGAAGCTGAAACTGCATTAATAAAGGCTGTTCTGCGGTCAGCTGCAGCCCGCACAGACAGGCTGCAGACGGGCCGCTCTTTGCGGGTTATGGATCTTTATTGCGGGGTTGGAACCTTTACCCTACCCCTGTTGGGTAACGGAGCCATAGTTACATGCTATGAAGCAGACTGCGCAGCTATTGATAGCCTTCTGGCAGCAACACGGGCAGCAGGGCTTGGAGCATCGTGCAGCACCCAAAGTCGTGATCTGGTAGTTGCCCCGGTGCGTGCAGAAGAATTCTGCACATCAAAAGGTGAGCCGAAATTTGATTTGATTCTGCTTGACCCACCGCGCCAGGGAGCGGCAGAACAGACCGCCCAGTTAGTTGAGCTGGCAGACCTTCTTTGCGAGGATGCGCCAGACAGCGTTCCCGATATTGTTCCAGATATCGTGATGGTGTCCTGCAATCCACATACAGCTGTTCGAGATATCGCTGTGCTGGTAGCAGCAGGCTGGCATCTGGAAGAGGTTCAGATGATTGACCAGTTTGTCCGCACCGCCCATACTGAGATTGTCACCAGGCTGGTCTTTGACGGCAGGCAGAACACAAGAAGATGATCAAACGTTATTCCGTCACCCTGCATGGGCATCGCACCTCCATCTCGCTGGAGCCGGAGTTTTGGAATTTGCTGAGACAGGTAGCAGAACAGGATGGGCTATCCTTAGCTGCACTTATACAGACCATCGATGATGAGCGGCTGAATACCAGCCTGCCTAGCGGCCTGTCTAGCGCACTTCGGGTCTATTTGCTGCAGTATTTGCAGAACCGGCAAGTATGAATCCAGAACAGCCTCCCTCTATTCCGATAACAATGGCAGATGAGACAAAAAAAAAATGCGTCTTTTGTGGGATTGACTATACTAGCTGATAAACAGGACATGATGCACGTGCTCAGCCAACTGCAATACAAGAAGTAGCAGATTGAAACCAAAAGCGAGGCGGAGAAAAGGAACCGAAGATAATATGACACAAACGCCGTCTAATCTGACAATTGGGATCCTGCAAACCGGACAAAACCGAGCTGATCTGAAGGGCAAATTTGATGAATATCCGATGATGTTTGACCGGCTGCTGAACGAGCAAGCAGGCCCGCGCTGGACAAAACTGGAGACCTACCGGGTGCTTGATGGTGCATTCCCGCAACACATCACAGCCTGTGACGGCTATATCGTGACCGGCTCGGCTGCTGGCGTTTATGAGGACCACAGCTGGATAGACCCGCTGATGGCGTTCATCCGCAAGGCATATGATGCGGATATTCCACTTTTAGGTATCTGTTTTGGACATCAGGCAATTGCGCAGGCGCTTGGTGGTGAAGTTGTGAAATGGCCAGATGGTTGGGGCGTGGGAATAAGGCCCACGCGATTTGAACGCCAGCCTGTTGCCAAAGCAGAGCTGCCGAATGATGCGGTTGTGAAGCTTATTTATTTTCATCAGGATCAGGTGACCCGCCTGCCCGAAGGAGCAGAGCGGCTGGCCAGCAGCGATTTCTGTGATATAGCAGGCTTTACCCTGTGCACCACAGATGGAGTTCAAACTGTGCTTTGTCTGCAAGGGCACCCAGAATTTGACGCGGGCTACTCAACTGCACTTCTTGATTCGATTGAGAACAATGTCGGAACAGACCGCACGAAGGCCGCGAGGGCGACCCTTGCCAAAAAAACAGATTCTCCACTTGTGGCGGGCTGGATTAAACAGTTTTTTACCACAGCAATCCAACGGCGCGGATGGGCCGCATGAGCCTTGTTCTAGGACTTGATACAGGCGGCACATTTACTGATGCCGCACTGTTGGACAAGCAGAGCCGCACTGTGCTGGCTACAGCCAAGGCTCTTACCACACGGGCAGATCTGTCAGTTGGAGTTGGCAAGGCGATTGAAGCTGTGTTGGCGGAATGGGGCGGTGATGCAGCCGCAATTTCGCGAGTAACCCTGTCAACCACGCTCGCCACCAATTCCGTTGTTGAGGGTGTAGGCGGACGGGTTGCGCTGGTGCTAATCGGCTTCGATGCGGATGTGTTAAACCGGGCCGGTCTAGGAGCGGTCATAAACCAGGATCCGGTTTTGCAGATTGCTGGAGGGCATAAGCCCGACGGGAGTGAACAGACCGTCCTAGACATTACAGCGCTGACAGCAGAACTGACAGAACTGGACGGACAAGTCTCCAGCTTTGCTGTGGCCGGACATTTTGCCACTCGCAACCCTGGCCATGAAAGGGCAGTACGGGATCATTTAAGCCAGACAACCGGCCTACCAGTGACCTGTAGCCATGAATTATCTAATGCACTGGGCGGGCCGCGCCGCGCCCTGACCACAGTTCTGAATGCGCGTCTGATCAGCTTGCTGGATAGGCTGATCAAATCCACCTCTTTGCAGATAGAACAGCTGGGGCTTAACTGTGCCTTAATGGTGGTCAAAGGTGATGGCACGCTGTTGCAGGCGGATTATGCTCGCACCCGCCCTGTTGAAACGGTCTTGTCTGGTCCGGCAGCCAGCATTTCTGGAGCCGCCTTTCTGGCGGGAGAAGAAGACGTAATTGTTTCGGATATTGGTGGCACCACAACAGATATCGCTCGACTACGTGGCGGCGTCGTTCAAACCTCTGCTGACGGAGCGATAGTGGGAGGCTGGCGCACAAATGTAAAAGCGGCCTATATCCGCACATTCGGTCTGGGAGGGGATAGTGTAGTATCTGTGAATAGCCGCGATTTAGAAGGCGGAATCTCCCTTGGCCCACGCCGGGCGATCCCACTCAGCTTGCTCAGCACCCAGCAGCCACAGATAAAAGAGATTTTGCGCCAGCAGACTGAACAAACTATTGCGCAAGGAACAGATGGCCGCTTTCTGCTAGCGACGGTTCAAGCTGAGGCATTGCCAAAATGGCTGACACGCTCTGAGACAAAATTACTGTACCAGCTTCTAGAGGTGGGTGTCGCCGCGCTGGCTGATATCGGGACAACACAAGTGGCGCTGGGTGCGGTGGACAGGTTAATCACACGTGGACTCGTAATGCTGTCCTGTTTCACGCCAACTGATGCGGCGCATGTGTTGGGCCAGTTTGACGAGTTTGATGCGTACTCTGCAGAACTCGGCGCACAGCTCTTGGCGCGCCAGAAATCAGGTTCAGGTTCACAACTGGCAGCTGACGGGTTGGAAGCCGCAAGGATGGTGGTTAACACACTGACAAACCATTCTGCTGTAGCGCTGTTGGATGCCGCGCTGGCGGATGACAAGACAGCAAACGCAATAACAGGCCAGATAAAAAACAAGCCAAATCAGAATGAATATCTAGTTTCTTCTTCTGATGTGTTACGTGGCGCTGTTACAGAAGGGCGGGAAAGTTCGGATGACGGGACAAAAACTGCTGTAGATATTGCACTGGAGCTATCGTTGCCTCTGGTTGCGCTGGGCGCATCAGCGGCAACCTATTACCCAGCAATTTCTCAGCGGTTGCGCGCAGAACTGATTGTGCCGGACCATGCCGAAGTGGCGGGCGCGGTGGGCGCAGCAGTTGGTGACGTGCGGCAACGGGTGGAGGTTCTAGTCACACAACCATCAATCGGGCTGTTCCGCGTGCATTTGGCTGCAGGCCCGCACGATGTCAAAAGCCGTGAGAAAGCACTGGCATTAGCTAGAGCGGCTGCAGAGACATCCGCAGAGGCGAGCGCAAAGGCTGCTGGGGCTGCAGGCGAACTGTCGGTCCACCTGTCAGAAACGATAGATGAAGTGCAAGTTGGACCAGAGAAGTGCCTGTTCCTCCAAGCTACAATCACAGCGGAAGCCAATGCTAGTTAAAGGCAATATGAGCTACAATGCTAAAGGCGAAACCACTAAATTAAAAAGAATGGTGGGCCCGGCAGGACTCGAACCTGCAACAACACGGTTATGAGCCGTGGGTTCTAACCAATTGAACTACAGGCCCCACACATCATCACGACATTTCTGCCTTGCATTTAATCTAGCCTTAGCGACAATCCCCGAATGCATTTTTCAATCTCTTTTAGAGCAACCCGCTCTTATTGCCGTAGAGCGCTACAAAAGGCAAGCCCCTTACTAGCCAGACTAAGAATACAAGCTGTGTACTTAAGTGAGTGCCTATTCTCTAAAACTCTAAAAAAGACCGCAATTTTCGTGAGCGAGAGGGGTGTTTCAGCTTGCGCAAAGCTTTAGCTTCAATCTGGCGGATGCGTTCCCGCGTTACAGAGAATTGCTGACCCACCTCTTCCAGCGTGTGGTCAGTGTTCATCCCAATGCCAAACCGCATCCGCAACACCCGTTCTTCTCGCGGGGTGAGTGAAGCCAGCACCCTCGTGGTGGTCTCACGTAAATTGGAATGAATGGCAGCATCTAAAGGCTGGACGGCATTTTTATCTTCAATAAAATCACCCAACTGGCTGTCTTCCTCATCTCCTATAGGAGTTTCCAAGCTAATAGGCTCTTTCGCGATTTTCAGAACCTTACGGACCTTATCGAGAGGCATAGACAGCTTTTCGGCCAGTTCTTCGGGTGTCGGCTCACGCCCAATTTCATGTAGCATATGTCGGGAAGTGCGAACTAGCTTGTTAATGGTTTCAATCATATGCACCGGTATCCGAATGGTGCGAGCCTGATCGGCAATAGACCTTGTTATCGCTTGACGAATCCACCAAGTCGCATAGGTGGAAAATTTATAACCACGGCGATATTCAAATTTGTCGACCGCCTTCATCAACCCGATATTTCCTTCTTGGATCAGGTCAAGGAATTGCAAACCGCGGTTCGTGTATTTCTTAGCAATGGAAATCACAAGACGCAGATTAGCTTCGACCATTTCTTTCTTCGCCCGGGCTGCTTCACGCTGGCCACGCTGAATTGTACTAACTAGCTGGCGCAATTCCGTAATGGTGACGCCCGATTCTGAAGCGATCAGCTGCATCTTTGTGATAATGTCATCTATCTCCTTCCGCTGGGTGTCCTTCAACTTATTCCAGCCTTTGGTTTTGACGTCCTCTCCAGGCCATTTGGCTTGTGTTTCAAAGCCTGCCCATTTTTCCAT
>DEBO01000130.1:7207-14057 GCA_002348585.1 Alphaproteobacteria bacterium UBA2954
GAACGCGAAATTCCGCACTGGCCGGTGAGCCGCAGCATACGTCCATCCAATGTATTCATATGCCGATTCAGATCAGACAGCTGCTGGCTCAGGCTCTCCAAACGTGAATTATGCAAGCAGACATGCTGCATTTCCTCAATCAGCTGAATTTTCATTTCAGCGAGGTCACTCTCCTGAGATGCGGTCAGGGTTTTGGCCTTGGCAGCAGCGGCAACCTTTTTATCCTGAAGAGTAGCATATTTTTTGAACATCTTTTCTATCACTACAATCTGAGCCATTACATCTTCATAAACAGCAGATTCCATTGCCGCCAGCGACAGTGTCAAATCATCAAGGTCGTCTTCATCCGTGCGGTCACCGGACTGGCCTTCAGTGTCCTCCTCTTCTTCTTCATCAAGCTGTTCTGTTTCGTCATCGTCATCGTCATCATCATCTTCACCCACATCTATATGATCATCATTCACAGCAGCCAAGTTCTGGCCGGAGGGAATGCCAGAACTGTTATCTTCTATGGGTGATCCGTTCAGCCGCACAAAGGTTAGATCCAAATCAATCATATCACGCAAAGGTACAACACCTTCACGAACCTGTTCCGTCCAGGTTAGAAGCGCCCGTATAGCTAGCGGTGATTCACAGATGCCGCCGATCATCATTTCGCGCCCAGCTTCAATTCGCTTGGCGATCGCGATCTCGCCCTCTCGACTGAGCAGCTCAACAGAGCCCATTTCGCGCAAATACATTCGCACCGGATCATCAGATCCGCCAACTTCATTATCAGACAGATTACCAGAGGCACGACCTTCTCCAGCCACAGCTTCTGAATCATCGCTATCAACATCGTCTGTTGCCTCAACCACATTCACACCCATTTGGGACAGAGAAGCCATCACATCCTCAATCTGCTCGGATGTTAGCTCGCCCTGAGGCAGCGCTGAATTAAGCTCATCATGGGTTACAAAGCCGCGTTCCTTGCCTTTTTTAATTAGAGCCTTGACAGCGGTGTTGCTAGTATCCAGAACCGGAGCGTCATCTGTCTGATCAGCAACTGGTGTGCTAGTCTGTTTTGTCGTCTTGCGTGCCATGACTATCCCCTTAAATAATTAGCCTAGGTTGCACGGCGTTTATAAACCCCGTCTGTTGTTCCGGGCTAGCCGCTCTGTCATTTCGTCTAGAACGGCGCGCACTCGCGCATCATTTACTTCGCCTTTATCCAATGTACCTAACAGCCCGCCAAGACGGGCTGACATATCCGTTCCAAACAATTGGCTCAACAATTCGTCGTGACCATCTAATGATAAATGATGTCTTAATGCCGCGGCGTCAAGGTCAGGTGCGTTCATCAACCTGTTAAAAAGCGCATTTTTTAGCGCGTCAAGACCGTGATCGTTAAAATCAAGCATTGCAAGTGCTTCTGCATAGTCAGAAAACAGGGCTGGTTTGCGGATCAATAAGGCTAATACCGCTTTAATCTGCACATGACGCCCTGTTTTTGGACGGCGCATTAGCGGCACAGCAGTCATTTGACCCCAACGGTTACTGCCTCCGGCGCGGGTAACCCCGCGCATCGCCGTAATCCGGCGTTCCAAATCATCTGCCCAAGCGCTTCGAGTCTGATGATGGGTAATGCTGCGAACAAGGCCACGCATATCCTGCCAGAAGGCTGCTTTCGCTCCGGCTTGTGTGCGCGGGTTTTCTAGATGGTAGTCTGCTGCTTTACTTGCCCAGAGACTGTCAAGAAGACCGGTGGCAGCATTAAGGATGCGGCGCAGCCCGTCCGGGCCCTTCTGGCGCAAGATGTCATCCGGATCCTGCCCTTCCGGCAGCACTGCCAGCCGCACGGAGCGTCCAGGTTCCAGTAGCGGAAGCACCCGTTCAATTGCTCGCTGCGCAGCTATCCGTCCTGCTTTATCGCCATCAAAACACAAAACAGGGTCATTGGATAATTTCCAGAGCAAGCGATACTGATCTTCGCCCAAAGCCGTTCCCAGAGGCGCGACAGCAGCTGCAACGCCAGAAGAGGATACAGCAATCACATCCATATATCCTTCGACCACTATAACTGGTAAACCACGCCGTGCTGCCTTTCTAGCCCGGCTCCATCCATAGAGAACGGATTTTTTCACAAAAGACGGGCTTTCAGGTGAGTTTAGATATTTCGGCTTTACCTCGCCCAACGCGCGGGCTCCAAAGCCGATGACCTGGCCGCGAGGATCTTCAATCGGGAAAATCAGCCGGTCGCGGAAATAATCATAGACAGAGCCGTCCCTATCAGAAACGCCTACCAGCCCAGCTGACTTGATCAACTCAGTAGAAAATTCACGCTGTTGCAGATGCGCAAAAAGGCCACTGCGCGGGGCATAGCCCAGCCGGAAATCAACTATTACATCATCAGAAAGTCCGCGCTGTCTGATATAGTGCAAGGCAGCCGCACCTTTTTTAGTGTGAAGTTGGGAAACAAAAAACCCTGCTGCTGCCTCACAGGCATCTACAGTGGCTTTGCGCTGTTGGGTGGCAACATCAGATGCGCGGTCATTTTCTGGTAAAGGCAGGCCGGCCATTTCACTGAGCTGGCGGACAGCTTCAATAAATTCCAGACCATCTGTCTCGCGCAGCCAACTTATCATATCGCCATTAGCCCCACAGCCAAAGCAGTGATAGAATCCTTCTGTATCGTTCACGTAAAAGCTTGCGGTCTTCTCATTGTGAAACGGGCACAAGCCGGCCAGACGCCCACCCTTAGGCGCCAGCTTGACCCGCCGACCCACCAAATCAGACAAAGTCAAACGGTTGCGCAATTCATCGATAAATGAAGGTGTCACCGCCAAAGAAAAACCCTCTCTTTGCTGTTTTTATTGTGCCTTTTCAAGATATCGACCGTAAGCATAACCCTTAACCAGCAATGCCAGCCGACCGTCAGATGCAAAGAGAGAAAGGTTAGCCCATCAGACGTGTTTTTACCAGTTGTGAAACAGTAGAAAAATCCATCCGGCCAGCATATTCGCCCCTCAGATAAGCCATGACCTTGCCCATATCTTTGACCGAAGCTGCTTTGGTTGCGGCAATAGCCATTTTCAGCGCCGCATCACATTCTGCTTCGGACAACGGTTCAGGCAAGAACTGCTGGATAATAGAGATTTCAGCCTTCTCAATTGACACAAGATCATCACGGCCACCCTTTTCATACAAGGACACCGAATCATTACGCTGTTTTATCATGGTCTGCAGCATGGCCAAAATTTCATCATCTGTTATTCCATCAGCCTTATCCTGGCCTCGGGCAGCGATGTCCCTATCTTTCAGGGCAGCCGCAATCAGGCGGATAGTCCCAAGAGCTGGCTGATTTTTGTCTTTCAACGCCTGTTTCATAGCCTGTGCTATAGTGTCACGCATATCCGTCATTTAACTCAACCCGCTGCTTTCATCTGTTGGTTCCTCTAATCTTGCCTACCTTTTGGGCTTTTATCTGCGCAGCCTCTGCATCCTAAAGAGTCCGGCTATTAATTTCCACGCAGAAGAGGATTCTTCAAGAGGAAATGTTGTACACAAGACCCTCTTCATATGCAAGCGGCAGATATGCAAGACGAGACTTGACCAATAGGGGCTCTATGCAGTACACGATGACAATTTTGTCTTTTTGGCAGGCTTGACGCTATTTTCTGACAGGCTAACACTCCCTTTTAAGAGTATTACCTGAACAGACCTCCAGAAGCATCTTTCTTTGACAAAGAGAACGCTTCGAAGCTTGCGCCTGCTAATAAGCCGGAATGTTGACGATGTTTTTTGCCAACCAGCACAGGAAATATGCCAAACCATGCCTGACGCCATATTCGAGGCTGACCACCTGCCCGCCTTTACCCCGCATTCTCCGCCAACCGCCCTATTGATGTTAGAGGATGGCAGTCTGTTTTATGGTCGAGGCTTCGGAGCAGAAAGGACAGTTGTTGGTGAGATATGTTTTAACACTTCGATGACAGGATATCAGGAGATTATAACTGACCCTTCCTATGCAGGCCAGCTGATCACGTTTACCTTCCCACATATTGGCAATACCGGGGCCAATGGAGATGATATTGAAACTGACCAGCCTTTTGCACTGGGCATGATTGTCCGCAATGAGGTGACCAGACCGTCCAACTGGCGGACCAAATCTGATCTGCAAAGCTGGTTGACCGCCCATAATCTGCCGGGCATTGCCGGCATTGATACACGCGCCCTGACCCGGCATATCCGCGATAATGGCGCCCCAAAAGGCGTTTTAAGTCATTGCCGGGGCGGAAAGTTCGATCTGGAAAGCCTGGAGCAAATGGTCGGAAGCTGGCCAGGGCTGAATGGCATGGATCTAGCCAGTAAGGTAAGCACTAAATATGTTTATGGCTGGGACAGCGGTGTATTTGAATTAAGCACCAATAGCTTTCCGGCAGCAAATGCACGCACAGCCAGACATAAAGTGATTGCTGTTGATTATGGCTGTAAGCAGAATATTCTGCGCTGTCTGACTGATACAGGTTGTGATGTTGAAGTGGTGCCTGCGACAACGTCAGCCGCTGAAATTCTGGCGCGCCGCCCGGACGGGGTTTTCCTGGCGAACGGTCCTGGCGATCCAGCCGCCACGGCTGCTTATGCCAAAAAGGAGATTACCCAGCTGATGACAAAAAATATTCCGATTTTCGGGATTTGCATCGGCCATCAGCTGTTGGCTCTAGCCTTTGGTGGTTCAACAGTGAAGATGAGTAAGGGGCATCGCGGGGCCAATCACCCAGTGCGTGATCTGAGCACAGGACGGATTGAGATCACCAGCCAGAACCATGGCTTTATGGTGGTTAAAGACAGCCTCCCAGAAGACATCGAAATCAGCCATGTCAGCCTGTTTGACGGGTCCGTTGAGGGGTTGCGGCATAAAAATAAACCGGTCTTTTGTGTGCAGTATCATCCAGAATCATCCCCAGGACCCCATGATTCACGCTATTTGTTTGACCAGTTTGCTACCCTGATGGATGCCCACAAGGCCGCCGGACAAGAATGAAGCGCAAAAGCAAGAGACGTATTTGACTCACCTAACCGCTCGTAGGTGATTAACACGGACCAGAAAGTGAGGTGCATAACATGCCACGTCGTGAGGATATTCATTCCATTCTGATTATTGGGGCAGGGCCTATTATTATTGGACAGGCATGTGAGTTTGATTATTCAGGGGCGCAAGCCTGTAAGGCACTGAAAGAAGATGGCTTTCGGGTCATTCTGGTTAATTCCAATCCCGCAACCATTATGACAGACCCAGTGATGGCAGATGCGACCTATATTGAACCTATTACCCCTGATGTTGTGGCCCGGATTATCGAAAAAGAACTGCCGGATGTACTGTTGCCGACAATGGGCGGACAGACCGCGCTGAATACAGCGCTGGCTTTGCATGAACAGGGCGTCCTTAACAAATATAATGTGGAGCTTATTGGAGCTAGACCAGAGGCCATTAAAAAAGCCGAAGACCGGAAATTATTCCGCGCTGCGATGGATTCCATAGGGCTTGAATCTGCACGGTCTCGCACAGTGAATAATTTTGATGATGGTATGGCTGCACTTGAGCATGTCGGGCTGCCAGCCATTATCCGCCCTTCCTTTACTCTTGGCGGTGAAGGCGGCGGAGTAGCCTATAATTCAGAGGAGTTTGAACAAATTGTGCGGGACGGGCTACGGCTATCGCCGGTAACTGAAATTTTGATTGAGGAATCACTTCTGGGCTGGAAAGAATATGAGATGGAGGTGGTGCGTGACCATGCTGATAATTGTATCATCGTATGTTCGATTGAAAATGTTGACCCGATGGGCGTGCATACTGGGGATTCCATTACTGTCGCCCCTGCATTGACGCTAACAGATAAGGAATATCAACGCCTGCGTGATGTCTCACTGGCAGTCTTACGCGAAATCGGTGTCGATACAGGTGGTTCAAATGTGCAGTTTGCGGTCAACCCTACAGACGGGCGCGTGGTTATAATTGAGATGAATCCTCGCGTCAGCCGGTCATCTGCACTAGCGTCAAAAGCCACTGGTTTTCCGATTGCTAAAGTGGCAGCCAAGCTGGCGGTGGGCTACCAGCTGGATGAGCTGGTAAATGATATCACCGGTGTGACCCCGGCCAGCTTTGAGCCAACCATTGATTATGTGGTCACCAAAATTCCGCGCTTCACCTTTGAGAAATTTTCTGGGGCGAAAGCAGATTTATCCACTTCTATGAAATCTGTGGGTGAGGTGATGGCGGTGGGCCGGTCTTTTCAGGAATCCTTGCAAAAGGCATTGCGATCGCTGGAAACAGGCCTGTGTGGTCTTGATGAAAAGGACGCCCCGACTGCAGATGATGAAAACGCGCGCATGGCCGCGCTAAAAGGCTGGATTTCTGGCCAGAATCCTGACCGAATCCTGCGTATTGCAGAAGCGATGCGCTGTGGGCTGAGCGTTGCAGAAATTCAAACCACCACCCATTGGGACAAATGGTTTCTGGAACAGATCGCCGGAATTGTAGCCGCCGAAGCCTTTATACGTCGCGAGGGATTGCCAGATGACAAGCTGACCCTGCACCAACTGAAAAGTATGGGATTTGGTGATGCTCGACTGGCGAACCTGTCCGGCAGGACAGAACAGGATGTCACCGCGCTGCGCACTACGCTGGGTATCACCCCTGTCTATAAAAGAATTGATACCTGTGCAGCTGAATTTGCTTCCGACACGGCCTATTTATATTCCAGCTTTGAGGACACAGCCGGCGCAGTCTGTGAGGCGGCCCCGACCGCAGCTGAAAAAGTAGTGATCCTAGGCGGCGGCCCAAACCGAATTGGCCAAGGAATTGAATTTG
>DEBO01000130.1:14409-14551 GCA_002348585.1 Alphaproteobacteria bacterium UBA2954
TTGCTGTGTGCATGCCTGCTATGCCCTGGCTGAGGCCGGGTATGAAACCATCATGATCAATTGTAACCCAGAAACCGTATCCACAGATTACGATACATCTGACCGGCTTTATTTTGAACCGCTGACGCAAGAAGATGTCATT
>DEBO01000028.1 GCA_002348585.1 Alphaproteobacteria bacterium UBA2954
TTGTGCCGCTAGCAAAGCCAACAGCACCCGCCTTCGCCATAAGACCCAATTCAGCCATCTGCTCTTGTTTCAGCTCTTTGGTCATCGCCCCATAGCAATGGACCTTTGGTCCATTGGCGCGATCAGCCCGCACCTGCAGGCTGTCTATGATCGCGGCATTATCAATTACAGGCAGAGTTGAGGGTAGCAGAACAACAGTTGAGATCCCCCCTGAGGCTGCTGACTGCAACAGACTGTCCATAGTTTCAAGATGTTCAGCGCCCGGATAACCAGACTGCACGCGCATATCGACAAAGCTCGGTCCGATAATCTGACCCTTACAGTCAGTGATTTTATCAGCTGCGATGCTGCTGTCCGCAGAGCCGTTCCCACTGTCTGCAATTATACCATTTTCGATAAGCAGCCAGCCATTTGCATCAACATTTTGCAAAGGGCATATCAGACGGGCATTCATCAGCAGTTCGCGCATTACTTTGCCACCTGAGCCTGTGCAGACAGCGAAACGGCTTCAAGGCACGCCATTCTGGTTGCCACGCCCATCTCAACCTGAGTGGTGATTAAGCTCCGATTGTGATCATCAGCGATAACCGAATCTATCTCTACGCCTCTGTTCATAGGGCCTGGGTGCATAATGAGCGCGTCTGGTGCTGTTGCGGCTAGTTTTTCAGCGTTGAGGCCAAACAGTTTAAAATATTCATGCTGGCTGGGAATTTCTCGGCCCTCCATCCGTTCGGTCTGCAAGCGCAGCATCATAACAATGTCAGCACCAGAAATGCCGTCAACCAAATTGGTGAAAACAGGAACACCAAAACTGTCAATCTTTGCCGGCAATAAGGTAGAGGGGCTAACAAAGCGTAATTCGGCGCCCATAGCCCCGAGCAGGTAAAGATTTGATCGCGCCACCCGACTGTTTGCGATATCACCGCAGATTGCAATTTTCAACCCTTCTATCCGCCCAAACCGTCTTAATATTGTCAGCGCATCAAGAAGAGCCTGCGTGGGATGTTCGTGGCGGCCATCACCGGCATTAATAACACAGCCATCAACATAATGGCTAAGCAGCGTTGGTGCACCAGCATTCTGATGACGGATAACCAGAATATCAGGTTTCATAGCGTTGAGCGTGGTAGCTGTGTCGATCAGTGTTTCGCCTTTTTTAACTGATGAACCAGACACTGAAATGTTTAATACAGACGCGCCTAGTCGCTTTGCAGCAACTTCAAAAGATACCCTGGTGCGTGTTGAATTTTCAAAAAAAAGATTGACCACTGCACGGCCTTTCAGCAGCGACTCTAGGCCCGGATCGTGGCGCTGGCCAGTGATGACATCAGCAAAATAGACAGAACGTTTAAGTAGTGACCGCATTTCTAGAACGCTTAGCCCTTCAATGCCCAGCAGATGGCGATGTGTTAAACGTGCTGCCGTCTTTTGTTTCAGGTCATCTGTCATCTGAGGAGGTGTATAATGATTTTTCGATGCGCCGTCCAGATATCTTTAGCGTACTCATTGATGACCATAAGTATCCAGTGCAGATTGCAAAATCCATACCGCAGCCAGACTGTCCCGCCTAATAGCTCGTTTTACACGGGTCATATCGGCTGCAATCATACTTCTCTCGACTGCCTTTGTGGACAGACGTTCATCCTGAAAACTGATGGGAATCTCATGCAAACGAAGGAATGCATGCGCAAAATCCCTTATGGAATCGCATCGTGGGCCTGCGGTGCCATCCATATTTAAAGGCCAGCCTAGCACCAACCCCCCAATATTGAACTCATGAATCTGCTCTATAAGTAGTTTTGCATCTGTTGTAAATTTTTTTCGCCACAAAACGGGCTTGGGAGAGGCAACACGGGTCTCGGGATCAGCAAGTGAAAGCCCGATTGTTTTTTTGCCAACATCTAGGCCAAGTAATTTTTGTCCGGGAGAAATCGCGTTTATGAGCTCGTAAAGGTTGCAGATAGGCATGGTCGCTGCTAATTAACGGGTCAGTGTGAAGTTATTGCCATTTTGTCAAAGGTCTTTTGCTATCATGTCTACAGATAAAGCCAGTGTAAATAAAGACACCGTTAAAAAAATTAGTCGTTTAGCAAGGCTACATATTCCAGAAGAGCAACAGGAAAAAATTGCTGGTGAACTGAACGCTATTTTGAACTGGATTGAAGAATTAAATGAGGTGGATACCACAGGTGTACAACCGCTTTCCAGTGTGACAGGTCATGAATTGCCACAACGTGAAGATGTAGTGTCAGACGGTAATAAGGTAGAGGATATTCTGGCAAACGCACCAGAAGAAGCAAGCGGTTTTTTTGTTGTGCCGAAGGTGGTTGAATAATGACTGATATTCTGAAACTCAACGCGATAGAAGCTTCGGCTGCGCTGCAAAAGGGTGACACATCTTCTGTTGAGCTAACCACAGCCTATCTCGCGGCAGCAGATGCAACTGTTGCGCTGAATAATTTTGTCACCCTATGCGAAGACAAAGCCCTAGAAATGGCACAACAGAGCGACAAACGGCTTGCAGATGGACGAGCCAGGCCATTAGAAGGTCTTCCGATTGGCGTAAAGGATTTGTTTTGCACCTCTGGTGTGGAAACCACTGCATGTTCTGATATACTGAGAGGATTTGTGCCAACTTATGAAAGTACGGTGACTTCGAAATTATGGGCCGCTGGTGGCGTCATGCTGGGTAAGTTGAATTGTGACGAGTTTGCGATGGGATCAGCAAATGAGACATCAGTATTTGGGCCTGCTGTTAACCCGTGGAGTGGTGCAAATGGCTTGGAGCTTGCAGCTGGCGGGTCATCAGGGGGGTCTGCATCTGCAGTGGCTGCTGGC
>DEBO01000076.1:0-6380 GCA_002348585.1 Alphaproteobacteria bacterium UBA2954
AGGCGTTTCTTGGGGGGTAGGTGTTGAATATGGATAGTCTGAATGCCCTTGTTGTAATTGCAAATTTTGTTATTGTGCCAGGCCTCGCTTATGGAAGTCAGCTGGCCCTTGGTGCGTTGGGTGTGACCATGGTTTACAGCGTCTTGCGCTTTTCCAATTTTGCCCATGGCGAGCTGATGTCCTTTGGGGCCATGATCACTGTATTGTTGACATGGTGGCTGCAGGCACAAAACATCGGTCTTGGCGTTTTACCAACCGCGCTTATCGCGCTTCCTGTTGCGATGCTGATGACGATTTTGCTGGCTCTTGCCACTGACAAATTGGTCTTTTCCTATTACCGTCAAAAACGATCAGAATCAGTAACTTATCTGATTGTATCTGTTGGTGTTATGTTCACATTCGGTGGCTTGATCAGGTTTATCATTGGTCCGGCAGATAGGGTGTTCACCGATGGGCAGCGGTTCCTGCTAAAAGCGCGTGCTTTCAAGAAAATGACAGGGCTTAATGAAGGTCTGGCCATAAAGACAACACAGGGTGTGACGATCATTGTGGCTGTTATTGTTGTAGCGCTTATTTTCTGGTTTCTGAATAAAACGAAAACAGGGAAATCCATGCGGGCCTATTCAGATAATGAGGATCTGGCACTTTTATCGGGAATAAATCCAGAACGTGTAGTGATGATAACTTGGATCATTACAGGGGCTTTAGCGGCTCTTGCCGGGACGCTTTATGGCCTTGATAAAAGTTACAAGCCTTTTACCTATCTGTCTTTGTTGCTGCCGATTTTTGCGTCTGCGATTGTGGGTGGTGTCGGCAATCCTGTGGGCGCCATCATTGGCGGTTATGTCATTGCGTTTTCAGAATTATTTATTACTTTTGCCTATAAAAAAGTAGTGACTTACATGTTACCGTTAGCATGGGCGCCTGAAGGGTTGGTCCAGTTGTTGTCCACTGATTATAAAATTGCCGTATCTTTCGTTATTCTTCTGGTTGTGCTTTTGATCCGCCCAACCGGGCTGTTCGCCGGAAAGACGATATAGTCGCCATGTTTCTTCAGTCCATACACCCATTTTTTGAAAAGAAACGCATCCCTGTTCTATTTGGCATAATGGCGTTTTTGTTTCTCATTGTTGGGCAGCTGCAGAGCTGGAATCTATCTTTGGCCATTTTAAATCTGTGTCTTATTTCTGCAATAATGACATTGGGAGCAAATATACAATGGGGATATGCCGGCATTGTGAATTTTGGGATAATGGGATTCGCTGCGCTTGGTGGTTTAGCAGGTGTTCTTGTCTCTATGCCACCAGTACAGGCTGGCTGGCAGGCCGGTGGTATGAGTCTTTTGGGGGGTGGGGTGACTATCGTTCTGACCTCTGTTCTGGCTGTCTTTGTCTGGAGGCGAATTAAGCACATTACCCGCTGGCGGTACTGGATGATGACGGCTGTAATCCTCTCAGGATATCTTGTTATGCGGGCGATTGTAGATCCGGCTGTCGAAGCGATCGAATCAATTGAATCTGCTAAAGCGGGCCATATTGGTGGTTTGAATTTGCCGATTCTAGTATCTTGGGTGGTCGGCGGAATTTTTGCGGCAGGGGCTGCTTATGTGATTGGGCGTATTTCACTTGGTCTGCGTTCAGATTATTTGGCAATTGCCACTCTAGGCATTTCAGAAATTGTGATCTATGTGCTGAAAAATGAAGATTGGCTGGCGCGGGGCGTTAAAAATGTTAATGGACTGCCCCGGCCTGTGCCTTATGAAATTGACCTGCAGGCAGAACAATGGGTCATTAATCTTGCTAGTCGTTTAGGTACAGACGTTCCAGAAATGTCCTCTATTATCGTAAAGCTATCTTATGCTGGTTTGTTTACGATTGTCTTACTAATGCTGTTTTGGTTGTTTGAGACAGCTTTACGCTCCCCATGGGGCAGAATGATGCGTGCAATTCGGGATAATGAGGTAGCCGCAAACGCTATGGGTAAACATGTCACGGCAAAACATCTGCAGGTTTTCGTTCTTGGGTCAGCTGTAGTAGGGCTTGCTGGGGCGATGCTAACAACTTTGGATGGTCAATTTACACCTGCATCCTATTTGCCGCTTAGATTTACTTTCCTAATTTGGATTATGGTCATCGTGGGTGGGTCTGGAAATAATTTTGGTTCGATTCTGGGCGGTTTTGTGATTTGGTTTTTTTGGATTGAATCAGAACCGCTTGGTTTGTGGCTGATGGATGTCATTACCGCACCTCTTTCTGAAACCAGCGCTTTGCGAGGTCACCTTCTGGCCAGTGCGGCGCATATGCGTCTAATGACAATGGGGTTAATAATGCTTCTGATGCTTAGATTTGCACCGCAAGGACTTATCCCTGAGACGAAACGTTGACCATCTATATTTTGAAATAAGCAAAAAACACAGGCTCATGGTATTGACCGTCTTGGTTAACGTGCGTTGTTCCCAAACGTCCTGAAAAGCCTTTTATACTTGATTTAAAGACAAACGGGTTTCCAGTTGAAATTGCAGCAACTGATCAAAAGAAGTAAGTTGTGAGATAGAGCTCAACTAGCAATTGCAGTTAGTACCCAGTCTAACTCTGTTTCCAGGGTAAGTTGCAGTATTTCCAGCCATTTACGCTGGCACGCTGACCTCTTGATCCAATCTCACCTTCAAATCCTTCTTCAACATTCACTAATGCGGTGAAGCCGGATTCGGCTAAGAGCTGACAGGCTGCCGCAGACCTTACACCTGATCGGCAGATAAGGTATAAGGGCGTGTCTGTGCTGGCAATATTTCTGACTTCAGACAAAAAGTCTGGGTTAGGCTGCCTGGCTGTGTCAACCCACTCAATAAAATTGGTTTTTTGGGGGTTATCCGGTAGTATAGGCACCCCGACATAAGCCCATTCAGCCTTGGTTCGGCAGTCAATTAGTAATGCATTTGGTTTAGCTTGCAGTCTCTCAAATGCTATCTTGGGGGGTTGTCTGTCAAAACTTTTCATCTGCGGACCCTGATTTTAATCTAGTATTTCTATACTTTTTAACGGGTAACAAATCTGGCCAAAACCTGCAATTGGGCTTTGTGATTTTTAGTATGCTGTGACATTCTGGGTCACGAATAAGTCCACAGGAGAAAACTCATGTTTAAAGCCGTTCTGATGGGTCAGACAGAAGATCGCCAACCGGTTATGACCATTGAAAATTTGGAAGATAGTTTTCTGTCAGCTGATGGTGAGGTAATTGTGCGTGTCCGTTATGCTGGTTTGAATTATAAAGATGGGCTGTGTTTGAACGGGCAAGGTGGTTTGATTCGGGAATTTCCTCGAATTCCTGGTGTTGAATTTGCAGGGGAAGTGCTCAAAAGCCAAGATGACCGCTATGCTGTTGGTGATCAAGTCATTGCGACAGGGTCTCGTATTGGTGAGATTTGGCATGGCGGTTATGCTGAAAAAGCATCTGTCAAAGGAGACTGGCTTGTGCCCATACCAAAAGGCATGAATATACGTCAGTCAATGATCTTTGGCACTGCAGGCATTACTGCCGTTTTCGGTCTTCAGTCACTTGAACGTCACGGGCTGACCCCAGATAAGGGTGAGGTTTTGGTAACAGGCGCTGCCGGTGGCGTGGGGTCTTTTGCAATCGCTTTGCTGGCAGCTCTCGGCTATTCCGTGGCTGCGGTTACAGGCAGGATAAAGGAGTCAGGTGACTATTTGAAAAGTTTGGGTGCAGAAACACTTGTCCCTAGACAGGAACTAGCAGAGGCCATTAAACGACCCTTAGAGTCTGAGCGCTGGGCAGGGTGTATTGATAATGTGGGTGGCGAGATGCTGGCCCGTATTCTAGGACAGTTGAAATATGGCTGTTCTGCTGCGGCCATTGGTAATGCTGGTGGCCATCAAATGCCGGCAAGTGTAATTCCGTTTTTGCTTCGTGGCGTCAATCTTCTAGGAATTGATTCGGTTAACCAGCCATATGACAGTCGGGTTCAGGCTTGGTCGAGATTGGTGGATGATTTTCCGCTGGATAAGCTGGACAGCATTGCAACTGAAATTACACTTGAAAATCTCGAAACAGCTGGCAAGGATATCCTGGACGGAAAAATCCAGGGCCGCTATGTTGTCTGTCTCTAACTGACAGAGGAGATCAGCACCGGCCTCGGCTTGATTTTATTGACATTAAAAGGACAATACAGGCCTTTTAGGTTCGGATTCATATGTTTTTTTGTCGCTTGCAGAATGGGCAGAAGCCTTTTGACCGAACAGGCTAGGAACAGGCGAGGTTTAAACCAAAAGTGTGGGGAGACAGTTTTGTCTTCAGTGTTTGTTGGCTCAAACCGAAAAATTGACCCCAGCAGACGTGTACATTTAAAATCAGATGGCACGCCTGATCTAAATGATCGTGTGGAAATTGGGCCAACCAAACTAGCATTTTCAGAATGGCAACAGGCCGGTTTATGTGTTCCTGACCTGCCCTCTCTACGGCACTATCGTCTGTCTCGATTGCAGCAGCAGGTAAGCGCATATGATTGTGCAGGGCTGTTGCTGTTTGACCCGCTGAATATTCGCTATGCGACAGACACCACAAATATGCAGCTCTGGATTGCCCATAATGCTGCTCGGGCCTGTTTTGTGCCGCCCACTGGCAAGGTTATTCTGTTTGATTTTCATAATTGCGAACATCTGTCTGCACATTTGCCGCTGGTTGGTGAGGTGCGGGGCGGGGCATCATTTTTTTATTTTGAAACAGGCAACCGCACAGATGAGCATGCAGCGGCCTTTGCGGGTCAAATCACAGATCTCATGCGTGAATATGGGGGAAACAATCGGCGGTTGGCCGTGGATAAGATTGAAAATGCAGGCTACAGGGCCCTCCAAACTAAAGGTGTGCAGATTTTGGACGGGCAAATCTTAAGTGAACATGCCAGATCGATTAAAGATGAGAATGAGCTGAAGGCCATGCGCTGTGCCGTTCATGCATGTGAGCGGGCTGTCGACGAAATGCGCCTTGCTGTGCAACCCGGCGTCACTGAAAATGATGTCTGGGCGGAATTGCATGCTGGCAATATCAGGCGTGGTGGGGAATGGATTGAAACTCGTATTCTGGCCTCTGGACCGCGCACAAATCCCTGGTTCCAGGAATGTGGTCCACGTGTAATGCAGGCTGGCGACATGCTTGCTTTTGATACAGATCTTGTTTCAACTTATGGCTATTGCTGTGATATATCACGTAGCTGGATTGTGGGTGATGTTCCACCAAACGATCAGCAAAAGCATCTTTATCAGGTTGCTTATGACCATGTGATGACCAATATAGAACTGCTCAAGCCTGGGATGAGCTTTTCTGAGGTGACATCCAAATCCCACCGCCTGCCGGCTGCATTCAGGCCGCTCAGATATGGTGTGCTGGCGCATGGCATTGGTTTATGTGACGAATATCCCTCTATTCGATATCCTGAAGATGCCGAACATCATGGTTATGATGGTTGTCTTGAACAGGGCATGACTTTGTGTGTTGAAGCCTATGTTGGGGCAGAGGGCGGGCATGAAGGGGTCAAGCTGGAGGAGCAAATCGTGATTACAGCTACGGGAGCTGAACCTTTATCAAGCTATCCTTATGAAACTGCGCTCATGGCATGATGCTGAAACCGCTTCCAAGCACTAAGGTCGGCGGACGAAGCCGATATGCGGCAAATTACGGCCTTGCTGTGCGTAATCAATGCCATAGCCGATGACAAACTCATCTGGAATATCAAACCCTGTCCAACGGACAGTAACCTCTATTTCTCGGCGTGAGGGCTTATTAAGCAATGTGCAGACAGACAGGCTCTTTGGCTTTCGGGTTTGCATGATTTGCAGTACCTGTGCCAACGTGTGTCCAGTATCAATAATATCCTCGACCACTAGCACATCTCGGTTTTTGATCGAGGTTTCCAGATCCTTGATGATTCTGACCTGACGGCTTGATTCCATCTCATTTCCATAGCTGGATACTGTGATAAAATCCACCTCAACAGGCAGGTTTAGCCGCCTCACCAGATCAGCAATAAAAATAAAGGAACCACGTAACAGCCCAATGACGACAAGTTGGTCAGATTTTTTGTAGATATCCGATATTTCTTTTGCTAGATGATTTATACGGGCCTTAATTTCTGACTCAGAAATCAGAATTTCAATCTGCTCATCATTTATCAATACTGACATGACTGCTCTCTTTTGCCGTACTATCTAACCAATACGTTGAAACGACCGCTTTAGGAAGGGCTACCATAACATGCTCAGCCCTGCTGAACAGCAAAAATCAGATTCTGATAATGGGTCAGACTGCCTTTCTGCTAGAGAAGAAGAAAAGCACTGGACTTGTCTTTACCCTCTTCATTATCCTGATGG
>DEBO01000076.1:6762-9949 GCA_002348585.1 Alphaproteobacteria bacterium UBA2954
AAGGTTAAGGAGAATTCTTTTGGCAAAGGTTGCGTTTTTAGGTCTGGGTGTTATGGGGTATCCGATGGCAGGGCATCTGAAGGCAGGTGGCAATGACGTTACTGTTTATAACAGAACAGCAGCAAAAGCTGATAAATGGGTGGCTGAGTATGCAGGCGCAAAGGCGGATACACCCGCTGACGCTGCGAAAGGATGTGATTTTGTATTTGCCTGTGTCGGCGATGATAACGATATCGCCTCTGTGACTACTGGGCCTGATGGTGCGTTCAAGACTATGCGTGCCGATGCTGTCTTCATTGATAACACTACCGCATCTGCTGATATTGCGAGGGTGCTTTATGATGCTGCTCGCGCTAAGGGCTTGCATTTTATTGATGCACCTGTTTCCGGTGGTCAGGCCGGGGCAGAGGGTGGCAAGCTGACCGTAATGTGCGGCGGTGACGCCGCGGCTTACGACCAGGCCGAACCCTTAATGTCTTGTTATGGGGCACGGGTGACCTATATGGGTTCAACAGGGGCAGGTCAGTTGACAAAGATGGTTAACCAGATCTGTATTGCCGGTTTGGTGCAGGGTTTGTCTGAGGCGCTAAATTTCGGTCAGAATGCAGGGCTGGATATGGATAAGTTGTTGGGGGTTATCTCTGGCGGCGCGGCCCAGTCATGGCAGATGGAAAACCGGGGTTCTACCATGGTCAGAGATGAATTTGATTTTGGCTTTGCGGTTGACTGGATGCGCAAGGATTTGCGGATTTGTCTGGCAGAAGCCGCTGCCAATAAGTCCCAGCTGCCGGTAACCGCTCTTGTAGCCCAGTTCTATGCTGCCTTATCTGAGCGTGGTTGCGGACGCAATGATACCTCCAGCCTAATCAGTCTGCTCAGAAACAAAACTAAAACTTAGGGTTTTGAAAAAAGGGGGGCGGCAGGTTTCAATACGGTGCATGCCATCAAAGGCATTGACTGAAGTTCCAAAAGCTAGTTCTTAGCCGCAGATAACGTCTGCTGCGTGTAGCTTGACATTACAAAAATTGGTTTATCTTTTTGCTTAGATGTAGCATATCTAGTCTGTGCACTTGCCCTCAAATTATGCAACAGAGATAGCCAGCAACAATGCAGGCCTTTTAAGTTTATTAACAAGGAGATAAAGATGGCTTTTGAATTACCCGAACTGCCTTATGCTTACGATGCTCTTGCCGCGGGCGGAATGAGCCAGGAAACGCTGGAATTTCACCATGACCTTCACCATAAGGCCTATGTTGATAATGGCAATAAGCTTATCACAGACACTCAGTGGGAGAACAGTGCTCTGGAAGAAATTATCACAGGCACCTATCAGGATGATGCTGTCGCTCAAAATGGTATTTTTAATAATGCGTCCCAGCATTGGAATCATATTCAATTTTGGGAAATGATGGGCCCCTCAGGCCGAGAGATGCCATCCGAACTTAGCTCTGCTATAACAGATCAGTTTGGTTCTGTTGATGCGTTTAAAGAGGCTTTTGTCGCCGCAGGTGTTGGCCAGTTTGGCTCAGGCTGGTGCTGGTTGGTCCAGCAGGCTGATGGAAGCCTTGCTATTACAAAGACGGAGAATGGCGTCAACCCGCTCTGTTTCGGTCAGAAAGCACTTTTGGGCTGTGATGTGTGGGAACATTCTTATTACATTGATTTCCGCAACAAACGGCCTGCTTATTTGACAAACTTCCTGGATAATTTGGTAAACTGGGAGAATGTTGCTTCGCGCATATCTGGTTAATCCAGTTTTTCATTTTAAGAGGCAAGGGGCCCTGCAATTATGGCAGGGCCTTTTTTCGGCCTCTTTTTTGTCTACAAACAAACTTATTTATCGCGAAAAATCAATAGAGTGAGATAATGTATCTTTTGCTGGTTTGTGAATAAGATTTAGAAAGGAAATTTCATTATGCCGATAGTCGTTTTTACAGTTGCCTTAGTTTTAAGTATTTCATCTCCGGAATATCAAGAATTCAGAAAACATTCTAATGGCAATGATGCATATTCAATCTCTTTTGTTAATCCCTGTAAAACGGGTCTACGAGATACAGGATATGCGCTTGCTCCAGCAAAATTTGTCTTGTTCAAACAGAAGTCGCTTAGTAATCAAGAGGCAGGGCCTGTCTGCAGTGAATAAGACGGCTTGTAACCAATTGGCCCAAGCATCTCATGTCGACGTCAGCTTGCGGCGGGCTGAACCCAGTACCCGCAACCTGAGCGCGTTGAGGCGGATAAAACCATGCGCATCTTGATGGTCATAATCAGCAGCCCCTTCTTCAAAGGTCACCAGATCCTCTGAATAGAGAGAATTTGGTGAAGAACGCCCAGTGATGACCACACTGCCTTTATAAAGTTTTAAGTTTACATTACCATTTACCATATCTTGGCAGTTATCAATCGCGGCCTGCAGCATTTCTCTCTCTGGTGAAAACCAGAATCCATTGTAAACTAATTCGGAATAACGAGGCATCAGCTCATCTTTTAAATGGGCTGCACCTCTGTCCAATGTGATGGATTCCATCGCCCGCCGAGCGGCCAGAAGGACAGTCCCGCCAGGCGTCTCATAAATGCCTCTCGATTTCATGCCGACAAATCTGTTTTCAACCAGATCAAGACGGCCTATCCCGTTTTCACCGCCCAGCCTGTTTAATTCAGTCAACAAAGTGGCGGGTGACATCGCCACATTATTGATCGCAACCGGATCACCGCCTTTAAAAGTGATGCTGATCTCAGTAGGAGTATCAGGTGCCTTTTCAGGGGCAACGGTGCGCGAAAATACATATTCCTCTGCGGCAGTTGCTGGGTCTTCCAGAACCTTACCTTCGGCAGAAATATGCAGCAAATTGGCATCTACACTGAACGGGGCTTCTCCCCGCTTGTCTTTTGGAACAGGAATTTGGTTCGCTTCAGCATAAGCGACTAGCTTGGTGCGTGAAGACAGATTCCATTCTCGCCAGGGGGCAATCACTTTTATATCAGGTTGGAGTGCATAATAGCCCAGCTCAAACCTTACCTGATCATTACCTTTGCCCGTTGCGCCATGTGAGACCGCATCTGCGCCAATCTCGCGCGCAATTTCAATCTGCCGTTTGGCGATTAGCGGGCGGGCAATGGATGTGCCGAGCAGATAGAGCCCCTCATAAAGAGCGTTGGCCCTGAACATGGGAAAGACATAGTCAGA
>DEBO01000039.1 GCA_002348585.1 Alphaproteobacteria bacterium UBA2954
GGTCTCATTTGGTCATGCTGCCTTCATAGGCATAGGGGCTTACAGTGTGGGTATCAGTCAGTTTTACGGTATTGACGATGGTTGGCTACATATTCTTTTTGCACTTCTGTTCTGCGCTACTATTGGTCTTTTGATTGGCTTTCTCGCCCTCAGAACCAAGGGAATTTATTTTATCATGATAACCTTGGCCTTTGCACAGATGCTATATTTTTTCTTTGTCAGTCTAGAGGTCTTTGGTGGTGATGATGGTATGGGTGTGGACCGTGCTTCATTTTTTATTATTGATTTATGGGACCCGCTCCGGCTTTATTACTTGATTTGGACGGCTCTTTTTGCTGTAAGCCTGCTTCTTCTACTCATCATCAATTCTCGTTTTGGTGTAATCTTACAGGGAATTAAGGATAATGAATCACGCATTGAAGCAATGGGACTGTCTGCTCTGCGTTTTAAAATCACGGCCTATGTAGTGTCTGCTGCTATCTGTGGACTTGCTGGTGCTTTATTTGCAAACTGGCAGGAATATGTCTCACCCGATATTATGCATTGGTCTCGTTCAGGCGAATTAATGATTGTCATTGTCTTGGGAGGTCTTTCCTATATTGCCGGTCCACTAATCGGCGCAATTTTCTTTTTTCTGCTTGAAGAATTTCTACCCGAGTTGCTTTATTTCGTCGCTCCTGATTACAGCGAAAACTGGATGATTATATTTGGACCGATGCTGATTGCTGTTGTCTTGTTCACAAAAGGTGGTCTGATGGCAATATTTCATCAAATACACCTACGAATTACTCGGCGGCAGGACACCACATGACCAAAGTATCGCTTGAACTGAAAGATATCAGTAAATCTTATGGGGCACTGCGGGCAACACACAAGCTGTGTCTATCTGTCAACAAGGGTGAAATCCATGCGCTTATTGGGCCGAATGGTGCAGGAAAAACAACCTTAATCAAACAGATATATGGATCCGAACAACCTGATTCTGGACAAATTCTCTTAGAGGGAGAACTTATAAATAATACTTCGCCCTCTGTAAGGGTGCGCAAGGGAATTGGTCGTTCCTTTCAAATCAGTAATGTTCTTCTGGGTTTCACAGTTCTGCAAAATGCAATTATCGCCGAGCTTGCCCGAAGAGGCAAAGTGTTTCGGTTTTTCGCACCAGCCTTCAGCGATCCCTCTCTTTTAGCTGGCGCACGCGATATTCTGGAAAAGGTTGGATTGCTTCATCAGTCTGAGAAACTTGCTGCTGAAATCTCTCATGGAGAACGCCGACTTCTTGAACTGGCACTGGCGATCGCAACAAACCCCACACTTCTATTACTGGATGAGCCTATGGCAGGGGCTGGTGCAGAAGAAAGCCGCCATATCACCTCAATTATAAGAGAGTTAAAGAGCCAGCATGCGACCTTACTGATTGAGCATGATATGGATGCCGTTTTTAGATTAGCAGACCGCATAACAGTGCTGGTGGAAGGAAAAACCATCGCCAGTGGAACACCTGATGAAATCAGCAACAACAGCGCTGTTCGCAACGCCTATCTTGGCGATGGTGATTAACATGCTGATTTTGGATAAAGTGAATGCCGGGTATGGGGCAGCTCAGGTTCTGTTTGATTTATCTCTGCGTATAAATGCTGGAGAATGTGTCTCTCTTATGGGTCGCAACGGCATGGGAAAGACGACAACTGTGCGGGTAATCATGGGTCAATTACCGTTGCAATCAGGCCAAATACAGAGGTTTGGCATTGCCGATGCTGCCATGGAAAGTTTTGAGATTGCTCGCCAGGGCATTGGACTGGTTCCAGAAGGACGCCAGATTTTTCCAAATCTATCTGTTAGTGAAAATCTGCACACCTTCTTCCAGCCATCCCTATCAAATACACGGGATGAATGGACATTTGAGAGTGTAATTGAGCTATTCCCACAGCTTAAAGAACGGCTTAACTATGCAGGAGATCATCTGTCTGGCGGCGAACAGCAAATGCTGGCGATTGGGCGGGCCCTTATCACTAACCCAAAATTACTGATCCTTGACGAAGCGACAGAGGGGTTGGCCCCACTGGTAAGGCAGCAGATATGGGCCTGTCTGAATAAGCTAAAACAGAAAGGCCAATCTATTCTGATCATCGATAAGGATATTTCCGCTATCACACGGTTGGCAGATCGCCATTATGTTATGGATAAGGGAAATATTGCCTGGCAGGGAACATCAACTGCACTTCTGGCCGCACCGGAAACCATAAACAGATATCTAGGCATCTGAGGGGAAAAACCTATCGCCCACCAGTCAGCGTGAAGAAAATAACGCACAGACAAAGCGTCACCATTATTGAAAATAAACTGTTCCAACCCAGAGTAAGCTGAAGCGGACGCTTGCCATTTAAAGAAGATACCATCAGCACAACCGTTGCGAAAGGTGAAGTGGTCATTGACAAGGCCCAACCGCAGGAAATTGCCAACGCAGCTAATGTTGGATCTACAGGCAAGACAGGAAGGCTGCCCAAGAGACTGCCAAAAAAAACAGCCATCATAATTGGACTAACACCGAGCCACGAAAAAGGTATCATCACTACCGTCAAGCAAATCAGCACCATATAATCAGGCATCGACATTAGTCCCAGATTATCAGATAAGTATTCAGCCGGAACCATCTCCGCACTCAGCCTCCCAATATAACCAGATGAAGCTAATGCCAGCATAATTTTCGCATTTT
>DEBO01000135.1 GCA_002348585.1 Alphaproteobacteria bacterium UBA2954
TTTAGCTAATTTAGTAAATGAAGCGGCGCTGCTGGCAGCTCGTAAAGGCCGACGTACTGTATCCATGGCTGAATTTGAGGAAGCTAAGGATAAAGTCATGATGGGCTCTGAGCGCCGTTCAATGGTGATGACAGATGACGAGAAAAAGCTGACTGCCTATCATGAAGCTGGTCATGCGGTTGTTGCATTGCATTCACCAGCTTCTGATCCAATCCACAAGGCTACGATTATTCCGCGTGGTCGGGCGCTTGGCATGGTGATGCGTTTGCCAGAAGGTGATCGAATATCCATGGCGGTAGATAAATTGCTGGCCGATCTGCGGGTGGCCTGTGGTGGCCGTATTGCTGAAGAGCTTATTTTTGGGGCGGAAAAAGTGACAACAGGTGCGTCATCAGATATACGTATGGCAACAGATGTCGCCCGGCGTATGGTGACCGAATGGGGAATGTCTGAAAAGCTGGGTTTCCTTGCCTATAGTGGTGATGAACAGGAGGTCTTCCTTGGTCGGTCAGTCACCCAACAAAAAAATGTATCCGAAAAAACAGCCGACGTGATCGATACTGAAGTCCGCCGGATTGTAGATACGGCCTATAAGGATGCCACCAAAATTCTGAAAGACAAAAATGATGAGCTAGAACGTCTGGCGCAGGGACTTCTGGAATATGAAACCTTGAATGGGGATGAAATTCGTATCATTGTTGAAGGCGGTACACTGTCTCGTAAAGATGAGACAGACGATGACACGCCGGCCCCACGGGCAAAAAAGACCCGGTCTGGTCTGCCGACAGGAGGACGGTCACGCACGCGTCCTGACCCCGACACACCAGGATCCGAGCCTGTCTAAAAGACACAGATGCAGCTGCATACCTCTAACAATCAACAGGCGGGGCTCGTTTTTATCAGCCCCGCTTCTTTTGCCAGCACCTGGTCTGCTGGACAGGTCTTATGGCTGCGACCTGTGGGGATTGCACCTCTTGACGCGTTGCGTAATGTTCTAGATGCAGATTCTGCACTGCCACTGGCGGGCGGGCCTTATGGGTTTACCCATCTCGATCTGGTCACGGGTAAAAAGGCAGCGGGTTATAAGGCTGCACGTGTCAGTATCGCAGAGGCCCGTCAAATAACAAAAGATGAAGCCGCGGGCCAGCTGGCCGCGATTACCGGCCCGCGTCAAGCGTTTGCCGGTCTGCCGATGGACAGGGTTCAGGTAATGGGCATTGTGAATGTGACGCCAGACAGTTTTTCAGACGGCGGCCGATATTTTGATACAGAGGACGCGATTGCCCATGGCCGCGGCATGGCGGCTGACGGGGCAACACTGTTGGATGTAGGTGGGGAAAGCACGCGCCCCGGGGCAGATCCTGTTTCAACAGAGGACGAGTTGACCCGCATTACTCCTGTTATCAGTGCACTGGCCAGAGACGGGCATCTTGTCTCTGCTGATACTCGTCATAGTGCGGTGATGGGTCCTGCCCTCGCTGCGGGAGCGCGCATCATCAACAACGTTTCCGGCTTCGCTGATGAAGGTGCAGCAGAGGTAATGGGACAGACTTACCTCTCAGCTCCAACCAACAGTTTTGCGATTGCTATGCATATGCAAGGTACCCCCCGAACGATGCAGGATAACCCTAAATATGGCTTCGCCCCAATAGAGGTGTTTGACCTGCTGGCGTGCCATATTGACAGACTGGTGGCTGCGGGTCTGCCCCAATCCCACATCGCGGTTGACCCAGGATTTGGCTTTGGCAAAACCCCTGCCCATAATGCAGAAATTATTAGGTGGACCAGCTTGTTTCACGGGCTGGGTGTGCCGGTATTGTTTGGCTTTTCGCGCAAATCCTCAATTCCCAAACTGGCCGCTTCAGGTGGGTACAACGGTGGCTATGGGGTATCATCTGATGAAAGGCTGGGTGGTGGCTTGGCTCTCACCCTTGCTGCCTCAGCACAGGGCGCACAGATCATCCGCACCCATGATGTGGCAGAGACAGTTCAGGCGGTGGCGGTGCAAAAGGGGTTGGGCTAGGAGCTCTTCTTAGTAATTATAAAGAAGTTTATTCCTCTCACCCCCAATTTCTGGACAGGTGGCCTTAGTCCGGCCTATAGTCAGCCCCATTGTGAACAGTAAAAAAGACAGGGCAGAAGAGAAGGAAAGCTAGACCTATGGCAGGGATTTTTGGCACAGACGGGGTGCGCGCACGTATCAATACTGGCTCGATGCGGGCAGAGTCTGTGGTCAGGCTGGCGCTAGCAGCAGGCCGCTGGTTTGCGGATAAAACAGCAGATGACGGACGGATGACTCGCCCAATGGTAGTAATTGGCAAAGATACCCGACTGTCTGGTTATATGCTTGAATCCGCCCTGGTGGCTGGCTTTACTTCTATCGGGATTAACTGCCGCCTGCTTGGCCCTGTGCCAACCGCGGCTGTGTCTTATCTGACCCACTCACTGAGGGCGGATTTTGGGGTGATGATTTCTGCGTCACACAACCCGCATCACGATAACGGGATAAAGCTCTTCGGACCGGATGGCTATAAGCTGGATGATGCAATTGAAGAAGACATTTCAGCCCTAATGCGCGGGTCTATCGCGCTAGCACCGCCAGATGGGCTGGGCCGGGCGCGCCGGATTGTGAATTCTGCTCAGCGTTACATGGAATTTGCCAAAGCCACCTTTGATACCGCCCAGTCTCTGGCTGGGATGCGGATTGTGGTGGATTGTGCGCATGGGGCCGCCTATCGCACCGCCCCTAACACGCTAGTTGAATTAGGGGCTGACATTTTGCCGTTGGGCGTTGCACCTGACGGGCTAAATATTAATCTGAATTGTGGAGCAACCGAGCCATCAGCTATGGCGAAGGCTGTTGCGGAATCCGGGGCAGCACTAGGCATCTGTCTTGACGGAGATGCCGATAGGCTGATCCTGGCAGATGAGCAGGGGCAGATCCGTGATGGTGATCAGATTCTGGCAACCTTAGCGCTGGACGCAGCAGAACAGGGTACACTTTACGGGCCAGTTATTGGCACTGTGATGAGCAATCTGGGTCTGGAGACGGTGCTAGCTAAACATAATATAGGTTTTGAAAGGGCGCCGGTAGGGGACCGCTATATCTATGAACGTATGGTTAAAACAGGCAGCACCCTGGGTGGGGAACCGTCCGGTCATGTTTTGCTACCCCAGCTGACCCGCACCGGTGACGGACTAATCGC
>DEBO01000106.1:0-361 GCA_002348585.1 Alphaproteobacteria bacterium UBA2954
GTCCGCACTCGCTGCCCTTGATGAAGCTAGTGAAGCAGCTCGCATCCTGCCCGGAGCAGGCTGGCGTAAACGTCTTAATGAAGCAAGCCCAACCGGGCCAGCAGAAGTTTTTTTCGCTAGAGTCAGAGCGTCTGTCTATTCACGCGTTTCCAGCCCAGACAGCCTGTATGATTTGCAAGCGGAGTTGTATCCAGCACCTGAAGCAGTTATCAAAGCTGGGCTTTCATTTAAGAACAGCCTTGACCAGCTATCAGACCCATTGATTCGGCTAGCAAAATATCTGCAGAGTCTATTAGATAATGAAGCGGAACATCTGGACAGCCAGACCAGGACTCGAATTGAAGGCGCCGCGCGCAGTCTT
>DEBO01000106.1:761-6079 GCA_002348585.1 Alphaproteobacteria bacterium UBA2954
ACGGATTTATCGACTGGATGCAGATAGACAGGCGCGATAGTAAAGATATTGATCTCGGGCTATTGCGGCATTGGCTTGACCCAACCATACCGTTTTCCCAACAGGTATTAAATACTGCCCATGGAGTCGCCATTACATCCGCTACCTTAAAGGATGAGACCGCGCAGCCAGTTGACGCAGGAGATAACCAAGAGTGGGCTGCTGCAAAGCTGGCATCAGGCGCAACCCATATTGACCAACCTGTTTTATTAAGTGAACACTCTTCTCCTTTTAACTATGCTCGTCAGGCCCGTATTTTTGTTGTTAATGATGTGGTCAGGGATCAAACTGAGGGTGTCGCTGAAGCAATGGCCGCGTTGATGGTGGCTGCTGATGGCGGTGCTCTAGGGCTATTTACCTCTATTCAGCGACTTCGAGCAACCTGGCCAAACCTCGTCCAGCGACTGGCAGAGGCAGATATCCCCCTCTATGCCCAACATATGGACAGAATGAATCTACAAACACTGCTCCAACTGTTCCGTGAAGACAGACGCTCTGCACTTATAGGCACAGATGCGGTGCGTGACGGGGTAGACGTACCTGGAGATGCTCTGCGGATGATGATTTATGAACGCGTGCCCTGGCCTCGTGCGGATATGCTGTTCCGGGCCAGATCAACTTGGCAGGGGCGTGATGCTTGGACAGATAGAATTACGCGGATGAAACTTCGTCAGGCGTTTGGCCGATTAATCAGACGCGCAGATGATAAAGGCGTGTTTGTAATGCTAGATAGCCGCATGCCGACTAGACTAACCACTGCCTTTCCAAAAGATGTTGAGATCGTGCGTTGCGGTTTAGCTGAAGTTATTTCAGAAACAAAAGTTTTTTTGAACTAAATGTAAAAAAGCCGGGTGTTAAACCACCCGGCTTAGTTAGGAAAGTTTTGCGATCAGCATGGGAGCTTAGAAACCACCCATGCCCCCCATGCCACCCATGCCACCCATATCGGGTGCTGCTGGTGCTGCTGGCTTAGGCTCTTCCTTTTCTCCAACCATAGCTTCTGTTGTGATCAAAAGACCGGCAACAGAACCTGCGTTCTGAAGGGCTGAGCGAACCACTTTGGTTGGGTCTATAACACCAGCTTTAATAAGATCCTCGAAAGTACTTGTCTGAGCGTTGTATCCAACTTTAGCGTCTTTGCTTTCCATAAGCTTGCCAACAATCACAGCACCTTCATCACCTGCGTTGATGGCAATCTGGCGAGCAGGCGCTTGGATAGCCTGACGAATGATATTAATACCGACTTCTTGGTCACCATTTACAGGCTTTAAACCGTCCAGGCTTGCAATCGCTTTCACAAGCGCTGCGCCTCCACCAGGAACAATGCCTTCTTGAACAGCGGCACGAGTTGCATGCATCGCATCATCTACTCGGTCTTTACGTTCTTTAACTTCGACTTCAGTTGCTCCACCAACACGAATGACCGCAACACCGCCAGCTAATTTCGCCAGACGTTCCTGTAATTTTTCACGGTCATAGTCTGATGTTGTTTCATCAGCTTGGGCACGAATCTGGTTACAACGCGCTTCAATATCACTTTTGGCGCCTGCCCCATCTACGATAGTGGTTTCTTCCTTGGTAATTTCAACACGCTTTGCTGTTCCAAGCATGTCTAAGGTCACACTATCTAACTTAATGCCGATTTCTTCAGAAATTACAGATCCATTTGTCAGGATAGCAATATCCTCCATCATCGCCTTCCGGCGGTCTCCGAAACCAGGTGCCTTTACAGCAGCAACTTTTAGGCCGCCGCGCAAACGGTTTACGACCAGTGTTGCTAATGCCTCGCCTTCTATATCCTCTGCAATGATGAGCAATGGTCGACCAGACTGGACAACCTTTTCCAGTATCGGCAGCATATCCTGAAGATTTGATAACTTCTTCTCATGCAAAAGAATGTATGGGTCTTCCAATGTAGCCCGCATCTTTTCGGCGTCTGTCACAAAGTAAGGTGAGAGATAACCGCGGTCGAACTGCATGCCTTCGACAACATCTAACTCTGTGTCCAAACTTTTTGCTTCTTCCACGGTAATTACACCTTCATTGCCAACACGTTCCATGGCTTCTGAAATCATCTTGCCAATATCTGTCTCACCGTTGGCGGAGATAGTGCCAACCTGAGCCACTTCATCAGAAGTAGTAATCTTTTTAGATTGCTTCTCAAGAGATGCTACAACTGCGTCAACAGCCATATCAATCCCCCGCTTCAAATCCATTGGGTTCATACCAGCAGCAACTGACTTCGAACCTTCATGAGCAATCGATTGAGCTAGAACAGTAGCTGTTGTCGTGCCATCACCAGCAGCGTCATTTGCTTTTGAGGCAACTTCGCGCACCATTTGAGCACCCATATTCTGAAACTTATCTGACAATTCGATGTCCTTCGCAACTGTCACGCCGTCTTTAGTGATGCGCGGAGCGCCAAACGCCTTTTCCAGAACGACGTTCCGACCTTTAGGCCCAAGTGTCACCTTCACAGCATTGGCGAGGGTATCAACCCCTTCCATCATGCGTGAACGCGCATCAGAACCAAATTTTACTTCTTTTGCAGCCATTTCTTTTTCTTCCTCTTTATATTGGTTAACCTTGCGGGTTTATTCCGGCGATTTAGCCAACAATTCCCATAATGTCCGATTCTTTCATTATAATATAATCAGTTCCATCTAACTTAATCTCGGTGCCTGACCATTTACCAAACAGCACTGTATCGCCAGTTTTTACATCCAGTGGCGTTACCTTGCCCTGCTCATCTTTACTACCTGAGCCAACGGCAATGATCTTGCCCTGCATTGGCTTTTCTTTTGCTGTGTCAGGGATAATAATCCCACCAGCTGATTTTTCGTCTGACTCTTCGCGTTCAACAAGAACACGGTCGTGAAGCGGCCGGAATTTCATGCTTTTTTCTCCAAACTTTTCCAAAACAATTTGTGTGTTTTGCTCCTCACTAGCACTCTTTAGAGTAGAGTGCTAGCCTTTGCTTTCGCATTAGGTGGGGAGTTTGCCGAAAAGAGTCAAGATAATAAAAATAAAAAAATTAAAATTTTAAAACCCTCAGTATTTACAGACAGAAAAAGAAGCCCCTTACCAGATTGCGGTAAAACATCGCTTTAAATTTGTTTAAGCTTTCATCGCGATGAAGTTTGGAGTAGGAAAGTCTCTTTTAATCAGTTAAGACATCTATTAAATGCAATCACAGCTCTCCAACCGACCTCCCAACGACTACGACCGCGCCCTTGTCTGGTGGCTGTTTGGTATGTCCGGTCTGGTTGCCATTATGGTGGTGATTGGCGGTGTCACACGGCTTACAGGAAGCGGCCTATCTATGGTTGAATGGCGGCCATTAATCGGCATCCTGCCCCCTCTAACAGAAACTGAATGGTTGCGGGTCTTTAAACTCTATCAAACTTCACCTGAGTTTCTGCAAGTCAATGTCAATATGGATTTGGCTGGGTTCAAGGTGATTTTCTTCTGGGAGTACGTTCATCGGGTTTGGGGTCGACTCTTGGGACTAGCCTTTGGGCTTCCTTTACTGTTTTTCTGGCTTGCGGGGCGAATCCCTCAGGGTTTTGGCCTGCCACTTCTAGGTTTACTTGTGCTAGGTAGCGTGCAGGGAATTATCGGCTGGTGGATGGTCACTTCTGGATTGGTTGATAATCCCGCTGTCTCACAATATCGGCTGGCAACCCATCTCAGCATGGCGCTACTCATTTTAGTACTATTGCTGTGGACCGCCTTAAATTTGCGTTTTGGACGTTCGAAGAGGCCACCTGGCCATGCCGTAATGACCTTGTTGCTGGTGGCACTAACTATTGTCGCAGGAGCCTTTGTTGCCGGCATGGATGCCGGTCTTCTCTACAATGAATACCCCTTGATGGGTGATGGGCTGGTCCCCGTTGAATATGGGGAAAATGGTCTGTTTGACCCTTTTGACAATCCGGCTTCAGCCCAGTTCCACCATCGCTGGATAGCGATGCTGGCTGTTTTGGCTGTAGCAGGTTTGTGGGTGTCTGGTCTTCGGAAGGGGTTGGGAGGACTCGCCCACATCATGTTAGTGGTTGTTATTAGTCAATTTCTGCTTGGGCTGACCACATTATTGCTCGGCGTCCCCGTCTGGGCCGGAGCACTGCATCAGGCCGGGGCAGTGCTGTTACTCAGTGTAGTTTTGATTGTTACTCATAGGCTTCAGGCACAGCAATGAGTTAAGTCCTTAAATTTAAACAGCCAATTTAAGGTTTTCGGGGCAATTGAGGTCGGATATGCAGATCACGTAGGGCAATGTCATCCACCTCAGATGGGGCGTTCATCATTAAATCTTCAGCCTTGCCATTCATAGGGAACATAATCACCTCACGGATATTGGGCTCGTCAGCAATCAGCATCACTATCCGGTCAATGCCCGGGGCAATTCCACCATGCGGCGGAGCACCATATTTAAAAGCACTAATCATGCCTGCAAACTGGTCATCAACCACTTCCGGCCCATAACCGGCGATGCCAAAAGCCTTATACATTACCTCTGGTAAATGGTTCCGGATCGCCCCACTTGACAGCTCCACCCCGTTGCAGACGAGGTCATACTGCCAAGCTTTGATTGTAAGCGGGTCTCGGGTATTCAGAGCATCAAGACCGCCTTGCGGCATTGAAAATGGGTTATGCGAGAATTCAATTTTGCCTGTTACTTCATCCAGTTCAAACATTGGGAAATCAACAATCCAGCAGAATTTAAAGCTGTTATAATCAATCAGATTTTGCTCCACCCCAATCCGCACACGTGCCTTTCCGGCAAGATTGGCCGCTTCACTCGCAGGTGCGCAGGCAAAGAAAGCTGCATCACCATCTCCCAACCCTAAACGTGTGCGAATTTCTTGAGCTTTTTCGGCTCCAAGCGCCTTCGCCACCGGACCACGGGCTTCACCTTCTCCATAAATTATATAGCCCATGCCTGGTGCGCCTTCACCTTGCGCCCAACTGTTCATTCTGTCCGCAATCGCTCGGCTACCACATCCCGGCCCTGGCACAGCGCGAACCACCGCCCCTTTCTCAATATTTTTGGTAAAAATAGAAAAACCAGAACCGTCAAAAATATCAGTAACATCAGCAATTTCGATCGGAATCCGCAAATCAGGCTTGTCTGAGCCATATTTCAGAATCGCCTCATCAAATGGGATGTGTATAAAGTCAGGATCGATCTGCTTGTCTGAAAACTCCTCAAACACACCTCGGATAACAGGTTCAACAGCAGCGAATATATCTTTCTGTTCAACAAAACTCATCTCAAG
>DEBO01000106.1:6417-7025 GCA_002348585.1 Alphaproteobacteria bacterium UBA2954
TCAAGCTGGTAAAATTCACCTGGACTACGGTCAGCGCGGCTGTCTTCGTCACGGAAACAGGGGGCAATCTGAAAATAACGGTCGAAACCAGAGACCATTATAAGCTGTTTGAATTGCTGAGGTGCTTGCGGGAGGGCGTAAAATTTACCAGGATGCAGCCTTGCGGGCACGAGAAAATCACGTGCTCCCTCTGGTGATGAGGCTGTCAAAATGGGTGTTTGAAACTCTGTAAAGCCTTGAGCAACCATACGCTGGCGAATAGACTGAATTATCTGCGCACGAAGCATTATATTCCCATGCGGTCGGCCACGGCGCAAATCAAGATAACGGTATCTGAGCCTCACCTCTTCACCAGAATCCTCATCAGAATTGACCTGCAAAGGCAATGTTTCAGCAACAGACTGAATGATGAAATCCTCTATATGAACCTCAATCCCTCCTGTGGGGAGATTGGCATTGACTGTTTCTTCTGAACGAGCCCTGACTTTGCCGGTAATGGTAACAACGGTCTCATTACGCACATCCTCAGCTTCAGCAAAGGCTGCATCAGTGCTGTCCGTCACACATTGTGTCAGCCCGTAATGATCACGCAAATCAATAAACACAAC
>DEBO01000106.1:7371-9428 GCA_002348585.1 Alphaproteobacteria bacterium UBA2954
CCGCCATGATCACGTTTGCGATGGATCCACCCGGATAATCTGACGGTCTGACCAATATCTGTGGACCTTAAAGCCTCACAATGATGTGATCGATAAGGGTGCAACATCTCTGTCTCCATCACTTGAAAAACCACCGGGGTAAAATCCTGCCGCAGTATGCATCAAAACTCCCAAACTGCAAGCTTTTGTCTGGCTTAAGCCTCTATCGTCTTCAGCCCCGCATGAAACAAATTTGTTCCTGTTGCGCCATTTGCCAACAACCAGTCTCTTATTGCGAATATCTGTTCAAATGTTTGTCTCATATCTCAGTCTTATTCTGATAGGCTGTAGGGAACTATGCGTCGCTATTTCTGCTGGCGACGCCGTATACGTCTAGGGTGAAGACCTGTTTTTTCAAATCGGCGCTGTTTCAGTGCTTGCAGGAGTTCAGCTTGCTCATCTGTACTCATTGCCGGCCACCTAGCAATCTCCTCGCGGCTTCGATCACAGCCCAGACAATTTCCGGTTTCCGGGTCAATCTGACAAATACTTATGCAGGGTGAGGGCAACGTCATTCTTGTCGTATCCTGCTGTTATTTGGCACCCAATCCGTCAGACTAGCCTAAAATGCCCCTTAGGCAGCTGCGCTGTCACCATTCTGTTCTTCCAGGCAGACAGCCACAAAATCACGCGTTGCGACTGTGATTGACGTCTCATCATCTACCCATAACAGGCGGTTATGACGACCTGTCCCTCCCTTATCGCGTATCAGTTCCGTCTGAATGGCTGTATCAATTTCACTTATCAGATTCAGCGCATCGCCCTGAACCAGAATGGGCATATTTTCTCGTAAAAACGCCTTGATAATACGTGCGGCGTGTAATTCTTCAGCCAATGTCTCGAGATGCATTGCACCAGACGGGATGATTAGGGCGTTATAATCAACTGCGAGCGTTTCTGAGAGCTGGGAATCAACAGGGTAAGACATGCCTAGCTGTGTCCCTGTCCGGCCCTGCACTAGTCCTGGAGACGCAGAAATCACTTTCAGCTGTGCGTTCTGGCCAATAAGCATCTTCTGAATTTCAACAAAATTCTTTTCTTCAAATCCGGTGGCAACCATGATTGCAATTTTTTGACCTGAAAGCGTTGTCTTCATCATAAATATCACTCCATTTATGCAGTTATTCACTGTAAACTAATTTTAATGTCCTTATTTGTGGTACCCTTGTTCACCACGCCTGACCATGAACAACGGCTAAATGCGCCGCATTATTGAGCGGGCTGTTTCAACTCTCTGCTGCCCACCATGTATATTTTGACCGGGATATTGCCGATTAGGCTCAGATATAAATCTACTTACCGATTATGCGCGGTTTATACAGAGGGTGAGAAAAGATTTCAACCAATTTATGCGACATTGAATTTGATCAGTTTGGCGTACTCTGACACGAATTGGCCGGAGGTAATGGAGCGGGCGACGGGGTTCGACCCTGCGAACTTCTAACTTAGAAAGCTCATACTTTACCAACTAGTCTACACCCGCATTCCGTACTAAAAGAGTGTCTGCGTTCATAATTCTGTCAATGCAGCAGACTTCTTTAAGTTCTATAGTTTTTGCACTTTATGTCTGCCGGATTTACACAGGGGCTTAGATACAAGTTAGGATTGTCTGATCTTCATAACAGCATTCAGCGTATAGAAACAAAGATAAATCAGGCATCAGATGTAAGGGTGCCCATCCCTTGGTTGCATAAATGACGTTTGTCACAAAAATGAATAAGGATCGGATTTGAGTCATGACACCATATGACAGCACTACACCAGAAAAAGAGAGCAGCATTGCATCTCAGCTGGATACAGCAGAAAACAGACCAAGCAGGGAAGACGCCGAAAAGGCCGTAGAACTGCTGCTGCGCTGGGCCGGGGATGATCCGTCGCGCGAGGGATTAGTGGATACACCTGCCCGTGTTGTTAGAGCTTATGAAGAATTTTTTTCCGGCTATCAAGAGGACCCAGAGGATATGCTGGCCCGTACCTTCGAAGAGGTCGAAGGTTATGATGATATGGTGATGTTGCGC
>DEBO01000072.1:0-23124 GCA_002348585.1 Alphaproteobacteria bacterium UBA2954
CCGCACCGGTGACGGACTAATCGCGGCCCTTCAAATCTTATCGGTTATCTGTCGCACAGGAAAGACTGCCTCTGAGCTGTTGTCCTGCTTTACCCCAATACCACAAAGACTGGTTAACCTAAGAGATATAGACATGGCTGTTCTGAGCGATAAGCGGGTCACAGCGCAGGTCGCTGCAGTCGAGGCAGAGCTGGGCGGTCAAGGGCGCGTGCTGCTGCGCCCATCAGGCACAGAACCGCTGATCCGTGTGATGGTGGAAGCGGTTGATAAAGCTCGCCTCGATGCCGCCATGGATAAGCTGGTCACTGTGCTGAAAACGGCCTCTCAGTAGTAGGGCCGGCCTACCACCTATACCTTTTCCCGCATTTCCCTATGTCGTGTTCTTGACATTTTACGTCGGCTCACTATTTTCGGTCCTGGGTCGCTGTCCCCCAACGGATAGTCACATTTTGATAGAGGTTCGCCATGTCGCCGCACATTAGGCCGTTGTCCCCGCAATTTTCATCTGGGCCAACAAAGAAATTTTCTGGCTGGACCCCTGCTCATGTCGAAGATGCCGCGATTGGTCGCTCGCATCGCGCAAAAGAGCCTAAAGCTAAAATATTATCTGCTATTGATCGCATGTCTGTTTTGCTAGGCCTTCCTGATGATTATCGTCTAGGTATTGTACCTGCATCCGATACAGGCGCGGTTGAAATGGCCATGTGGTCTGTGTTAGGCGCATGTGGCACAGATATTCTGGCCTGGGAATCCTTTGGCAAGACATGGGTGGCGGACGCCACTGAACAATTAAAACTTGAAGATTGCAGAATATTTGAGGCAGATTGGGGGGACTTACCTGACCTCGCTGAAGTCGATTTCAGTCGTGATGTTTTGTTTACCTTTAATGGGACGACCTCTGGTGTACGATTGCCAGATACAAATTGGATCCCTAATGACCGCGAAGGTCTCACAATCGCTGATGCCACATCTGCCTGTTTTGCCATGCAGATGGACTGGGCCAAGCTGGATATCACGACTTTCAGCTGGCAGAAATCACTTGGCGGGGAAGCTGGGCATGGGGTTATCATCCTCTCACCACGTGCGGTCGCACGTCTTGAAAGCTACAGCCCGCCTTGGCCTGTACCAAAGATTTTTCAACTGACTAAAGGCGGCAAGGTTGTCGAAGGGATTTTCCGCGGCGATACGATCAATACGCCGTCCCTGCTCTGTGTGGAGGATTTGCATGCTGCGCTTGACTGGGCTGAGGCACAAGGCGGCCTATCTGGTCTTATTAGCCGATCTGAAGCCAATTTAAGTGTGGTGCAGGATTTTGTGGCTGGGTCTGACTGGTGCGGTTTCCTATGCAGCGATGTGGCAAATTTGTCCTCTACCTCTATCTGCCTGAAGCTGGTTCACCCAGATGTCGTAGCACTTAGCGCGGATGAACAGGCCGCCCTTGCCAAACAGATGGTGGCTATGTTGGCAAATGAAGGCGTTGCCTATGATATCGGCGCCTACCGCACGGCTCCTGCCGGTTTCCGTCTGTGGGGTGGTCCAACTGTGGATGCTGAAGATATGGCTGCGCTGATGCCTTGGCTGGACTGGGCATTTGAGCATGCGCATAAATAACAGAATCAGAGAAAAGAGCAAAATAATGACAAAAGTGCTGATTAGTGACAAGCTGGCCCCAGCCGCAGCAGACATCTTCCGCGATGCTGGCATTTTGGTTGATGTAAATCCTGGCCTTAGCCCGGAAGAATTGGGCGAGATTATCGGCGATTATGAGGGTCTGGCGATCCGGTCCGCAACAAAGGTCACGCTTGAATTGCTGGACAAGGCCCCCCGGCTGAAAGTGGTTGGCCGTGCAGGGATTGGTGTTGATAATGTTGATATTGCTGCAGCAACAGCGGCTGGTGTGGTTGTTATGAATACACCCTTTGGCAATGCGGTCACAACAGCAGAACACGCGATTTCTATGTTGTTAGCTCTGGCACGCCAGATCCCCCAGGCACATATTTCAACAACCGCCAGCAAGTGGGAAAAGTCAAAATTTATGGGCACAGAAATCTCTGGAAAACGACTGGGTATCATCGGCTGTGGGAATATTGGCGCGATTGTCGCTGACCGGGCGCAGGGGTTGAGGATGAAAGTGATGGGCTATGATCCGTTTTTAACGGATGAGCGAGCCAAAAAGCTGGGCATTGAAAAAGTTGAACTTGATGAGCTGCTGGAAAAGTCGGATTTCATTTCACTTCACACGCCATTAACAGATGCAACAAGGAATATCATTTCCGCTGATGCGCTGAACCGCACAAAAAAAGGTGTGCGAATCGTAAACTGCGCACGTGGCGGTCTGGTGGATGAAAATGCCCTTTTGGCGGCACTAGTCTCTGAACATGTTGCCGGGGCGGCGCTGGATGTTTTTGAGAACGAACCTGCAAAAGATAATCCTTTATTTGCAGCAGAAAATTTCATTGCCACTCCGCATTTAGGGGCCAGCACGGTTGAAGCACAGGAAAAGGTCGCCCTGCAGGTGGCTGAACAGATGGTGGATTATCTTATGACCGGTGCGATCACCAATGCCATCAATATGGCCTCTGTAACAGCAGAGGAAGCCCCGCTGCTGAAACCCTATATGACGCTTAGCGGCCTGTTAGGGCGGTTCTTAGGCCAACTAGATACAGAAGGGCTGACTTCGGTGAAGCTGGAATTTGAGGGCAAGGCTGCGGGCCTGAATGACCAGCCGATACTGGCATCTGCACTTGCCGGCGTGTTAGGACCTAAAATGGATTCGGTGAATATGGTGAACGCCGCTGCGCTTGCCCATAGTCATGATATTGCTGTGGCCACTATACGTCATGACAGACGCTGTGATTATGAGAGCCTACTGCGCCTGACCCTAAGCTACAAAGGGGGGGAGCGGATGGTCTGTGGCACGCTGGTTGGCGGCGATAAGGCCCGCCTTGTTGAAGTGCAGGGAATTTCTGTTGAATCAGCCTTCACGGAAAACATGCTATATCTGCGCAATTATGACAAGCCTGGCTTTATCGGTGCACTGGGCAGCATGATGGGAGAGCTAGGTGTTAATATTGCAACCTTTCATCTGGGCCGGAAGGAAGCTGGTGGTGAGGCAGTGGCACTAATTGAAATTGATGGGTCCGTGACGCATGACACTTTACAGTCCATTCGGGCTATGCCTCAGGTTGTGCGTGCAGATTATCTGCAGTTTTCGGCCTGACCGGCTTGCTCATCTGTGGCAAACAGGATAGAAGATAGGGAATTTGTGCCGTTCTGCTTTTTGGAGATGTTTACGGAGGGACGGCTTTATCGCTTTGTAGGTTTAACGTTCTGTACTTTTGGCCGAGTGGGTGCTTATGTCATCATCTGACCGAACTGACCATCCCTTATCTAAAGTGGTTGTGATGTCAGCTCCATCTGCCGGGGCTGGCGATGCAAGTGAGGGGCTGCTGCCTTCTGGTCTTACAGATCTTCTTGCCCCGCAGGCGGAACAGGATGCAAAAGCCGTAGAAGCGGTCTTATCGTGTTTTGCTGCCTTTGGCTATCAGCGCATAAAACCGCCACTTGTGGAGTTTGAGCATAATCTGCTGGCTGAAGGGCCGGGGGCTGCGCTGGCTGAACAGACTTTCCGCCTGCTTGACCCGATATCCCGGCGGATGATGGCGCTGCGTTCGGATATGACCGCCCAGATTGCCCGGATTGCCGGAACCAGACTGGCTCGCTATCCCCGGCCCCTGCGCCTTGCTTATGGGGGTGAGGTGATGCGGGTGGTTCCGGATGTGCTGAACCCGGAACGCCAGTTGATGCAGGCAGGGGCGGAAATAATTGGCCGTGATGACAAGCTGGCTGCTACAGAAATTATTTTGCTTGGCGTTCGTGCCCTGAATCAGGCTGGGATTTTGGACCTGACCATTGACTTGGGGCTGCCCTGCCTGACTGAGGCGGTTCTGGGAGATGAGCTTTCTGCTATGGACGTCGCTGTCAAAGATGAGATGTTCAGTGCTATTTCAGATCGGGATATTACCAGATTAACAAAACTGCCGCTAAAGGCTGCGCCACATCTAGCGGAAATCATTGATGCGTCCGGCGCAGCTGCGGACAGGCTGGCGGAGGTGGCCAAAATACTGCCAGATGCCGCAGCCGAACAGCTGTCGGGACTGATTGATATTGCCACCAGCCTGAACGGGTTGATTCCTGATATTGCAATCACACTGGATCCACTGGATATGCAAGTTTATGGTTATCACACTTCGGTAAGTTTTTCGGTCTTTGGGGCAGGGCTGAAAGGCGCGATTGCTAGAGGTGGAGCTTATGTGACAGGATATGATGAAAAGGCGATGGGCCTGTCTGTCTTCATGGAACGTGTACTGCGCAGCCTGCCTACCCCGCAGCAGACCCCTGTTATTTACATTCCAGCAACTGTTGGCCTGGCCGCAGGTCTGCAGCTTGTTGAGCGTGGCCGCCACGTGCTGTATGGCACAAAGGGTGCTAAGGCTGAGGCTGAGGCAAAAGCTTTGAACTGCGCCTACATCCTGCGCGAAGCGGGTGGCATGCCGGAAAAGCTGTAATCTTATCATTTATCACCAATCTATTCATAATCAGCAGAAAGACAAATAGATGACGAATGTGGCTGTGATTGGGTCCCAGTGGGGCGATGAAGGCAAAGGCAAAATTGTAGACTGGCTGTCTGAACGCGCCGATATGGTGGTTCGTTTTCAGGGTGGTCATAATGCTGGGCACACGCTGGTCATTGAGGGTGTGGAATATAAATTGTCTCTGCTGCCCTCGGGGATTGTGCGGCCGGGTAAGAGGTCTGTGATTGGCAATGGAGTGGTAGTTGACCCTGTCGCGCTGTTATCTGAGATCAAAACCATCCGCGAACAGGGCGTTGCAGTCAGCCCGGATAATTTGGTGGTCTCAGAGAGTGTGTCGCTAATCCTGCCTGTACATGTTCGTGTTGATCAGGCGCGTGAGGCGGCTGCATCTGGCAAAACCAAAATCGGCACGACTGGCCGTGGTATTGGCCCGGCCTATGAAGACAAGGTGGCGCGTCGGGGCATCCGGCTTGCTGACCTGCGCGATGAAGCGCATTTGCGGGACCGTCTGGCCCGTCTGGCCGCCCATCATAATGTCTGGCTATCCGCCGCAGGCGAAGAGCCGGTATCAGATGGTCAGATGTTAGATGATTTGCTGGCGATAGCCCATGAACTGCTGGCCTATGCAGGGCAAAGCTGGCGCGAGCTGGCCGAAGCGGAAAGCCAGCATAAGCTGGTCCTGTTTGAGGGCGCGCAGGGGATTATGCTGGATATTGACCATGGCACCTATCCGTTTGTGACCTCTTCAAACACTGTGGCAGGCCAGGCTGGAACAGGGGCGGGCACAGGTCCGGGGTCTGTTGGCTTTGTACTGGGCATCACCAAGGCCTATACCACGCGGGTGGGTTCCGGCCCTTTCCCGACTGAAGATTTTGCCAAAGATGGTGAGCGTATGGGGGAGCGGGGGCGCGAGTTTGGCACTGTTACTGGGCGCAAACGCCGTTGTGGCTGGTTTGATGCGGTGATGGTGCGTCAGGCTGGGCTGACCGCTGGCATTGCCGGTATGGCCCTGACCAAGCTGGATGTACTGGACGGGTTTGACAGGTTAAAGATTTGTGTGGGCTATGACTGTTTTGGAGAACGCTTGGATTACTTCCCGTCAAATTCCACTGATCAAGCGGCATGTAAACCAATCTATGAAGAAATGCCTGGCTGGCAGGAAAGCACTTTTGGTGCGCGCACATGGGCTGATTTGCCAGCCAATGCGCTGAAATATGTCCGCCGTGTGGAAGAGTTGACACGGATTCCGGTCGCGCTGCTGTCTACCAGCCCTGAACGTGATGATACTATACTGGTGAAAGATCCGTTCGGCAGGTAATCGGGGATGCTCACCAGTTATTGGGTTGTTTGAAAATTCATTCAAGCGTCTGTGGCAGGCAGTAATTTCATCTCATCGGCTTTGGCTAGTACCGCTTGTGAGAGTTTCTCAAATGCGCGGACTTCAATTTGGCGGATGCGCTCACGGCTAACGCTAAATTCGGTAGCCAGTTCTTCCAGCGTGAGTGGCGGTTCGGTAAGGCGGCGGGCTTCGATAATGCGCACTTCCCGGGGGTTCAGGCCCTGCATTGCATCCCGCATCAAGCCCTGGCGCTTATCCAGCTCTTCTGTTTCAGCAAAGTAAGCTTCCTGATCAGGACGCTCATCTTCTAACCAGTCCTGCCATTCAGCCCCTTCTTCACCAGGGGCATTGACCATCGGTGTGTTCAATGATTGATCGCCGCCGGACATGCGCTGGTTCATGGAAATCACATCTTTTTCGGCAACATTCAGCTCATCTGCTATATGAGTGACATCCTCTGGTTTAAGATCGCCGCGGTCAATCGCACCAATCTGACCTTTAATGCGGCGCAGATTGAAAAACAGCTTTTTTTGTGAGGCGGTGGTGCCAATTTTCACCAGTGACCACGAGCGCAGCACATATTCCTGAATAGAGGCCTTTATCCACCACATTGCATAGGTAGCTAGGCGAAAGCCCTTATCCGGGTCAAATTTCTTGACCGCATGCATCATGCCTAGATTGCCTTCTGAGATCAAATCAGCCACTGGCAGGCCATAGCCGCGATAGCCCATCGCAATTTTAGCCACCAGACGCAGATGGCTGGTGACCAGCTTATGGGCCGCGTCCACATCACCGCGTTCAGCAAAAGACCGTGCCAACATGTATTCCTCATCCGCTTCCAACATGGGAAAGGCGCGTATCTGTTCCATATAGCGGGAGAGACTGCCCTCTGGGGTCAGGGCAGGGATTACAGCATTTCGTGTCATTTAGGCTCCTCTTAACCACCTATTTTGTTATATGGGTATTATTTACCTATCTGTAAAGAGGGAAAAGAATATGGCAGAGATGGCGAAAAAGGCCACGCTGTTGGAAAAAACTCAGACAAAAAGCTATTGGGCCATAAAGCTTACGTCTTGGGAGCGGGCGGCAACGGTTGCTTCAATTCTTGTCAGAAGCGCAGTCATATCAGAAGGGAGTGGGCTGGTCAGTTCGATCTGCAAACCAGATACCGGATGGGCAAAAGACAGGCTAGCGGCATGCAGGGCTTGGCGTGGAAAGCTGCGCAGGGCTGACAGGACGTCCCGGCTGAGCGTATCAGGCATCTGCCCCGCCCGTTTCGGCTTGCCATAGAGCGGGTCACCCATCACGCCATGGCCGATATGGGCCATATGCACGCGAATCTGGTGGGTGCGACCTGTTTCTAGTTGGCACTCAATCAGGCAGCCGAAAGGCGGCAGATCCCGTAGAGTTCTATAGTGGGTGACAGCATGGCGACCGCGGGCCTGGACTGCCTGGCGTTTGCGGTCAACTGGATGCCGGGTAAGGGCAGCGTCTATTGTATCGGCTCTTTTTGCGGGCAGCCCCCATATCAGGGCCTTATAGTGCCTGTCCAAGTCATGTGCAGCAAACATCTCTGTTAGTCTGGCATGGGCACGGGCTGTCTTGGCAGCAATCATGACGCCTGATGTATCCTTATCCAGCCTGTGGACGATACCTGGCCTTGCGACCCCCCCAATACCAGTCAGGCTTGCCCCGCAATGATACAGTAGCGCATTGACTAATGTGCCGGCCTCTGCCCCCGGAGCTGGATGCACCACCATGCCGGCAGCTTTGTCTACAGCGATCAAATCCTTATCCTCATATAAGATATCAAGCGGCAGCATTTCAGGCTGGGGCAGAGCAGGGGTAGCATCTTGCAGTGTCAAGCTATAGTCTGCTCCGGCAGTGACCTTTGCTGACGGGTCTAACAGCACCTGTCCATTGCGGCGGAGCGCGCCTTCCTGAATAAGCGTCTTCAGGCGCGAGCGCGAGAGGTCATCACGGGCAAGCGTATCAGCCAGCCATCTGTCTAGTCGTGTGCCAGCGTCTTCAGTATCTGCAGTGAGGGTCATAGTCTCGCTCATCTTTGAGGCCTTTGCGGGGTTGGGGTTTTTCGACTTGTCGCTTGGCTTGTCGGTCAGGACAGTTTAAAACGGATAACAGTCAGCCGTAAACCGTAGACGGAGGAATTATTGGTTAGGATTTCAACAGGGACATCTGCCGAAGAGGCGTCTCAACAGGTTGAAAAGCAGGTTTCGCCTATGATGTCTGTCCGTACTGTGCGCTTGCTGAAACTCTCTATCATCGTGATGACTTTTTTGATCGCTGCCGGGCTGGTCGCTCTTGTCTATGGCATGAAGCAGCAGATAAACAAGTTGGCTGCCAAAGCCCCTGTAGGTGAATTGGTGAAATTCACCCTTCCCAAAGGGGCTAAATTGCGCACGATTGCTGCGGCTGATGAGGATGGGTCTGTATGGCTGCATCTTGATACAGCAAACGGGCAGCCGATGTTGTTGCTGGTCAATGCCAAAGGTCAACTGGTCAGGACCCTATCCCTGAAATGAGGCGGGATAAGGCGGACAAGCCCGCAGCTAAGTGAGCTTCAAAAGGCAGGTTGGCCAGACCATCTACTGGATAGTTATTGAGAACTGGCAGGCCGTAATAGCGCAGTAGAAACAGCAAAAAGGCCGCATAAAGGCTGCGGGCAGCTGGCGTCAGCACAGCGGGCGTGACTAGTCTTAACAGACGGATCACAATGTCCGTCAGCTGCACATAGCTGAGCAAGATCCGTATAGGTGGGGTATCGCCAAATAGGACCATCACAGCAAAACGCACAAGCACCCCCCACATCAGGAAGGCAAAGACAACGTCAACCAGCACTTTCCATAAAGGCAGAGGCAACAAACCGAAAAAGGTAAAGTTTGAAAAATCGAAAAAGGACATAGCCTCCTGGATGGAGTGAGGGTTGATGAAAATACCAATATGAGAATAGCAAAATTAGCCTGAATAGGCTATGTAAGGGATCAGAAATTTTAGCCATCCAAGCCAGCCAGCCAAAAGGAAATGTCAAACAATGGCAAGCACACAATATGTTTATACAATGCAACGCTTAGGTAAAGCTTATCCAGGCGGCAAGGAAGTGTTGAAGGATATCAGCCTATCATTTTTGCCTGGGGCAAAGATCGGGGTCCTAGGTCTGAATGGTGCGGGTAAATCAACCCTGCTGAAAATCATGGCTGGTGTTGAAACCGAGTTCAGCGGCGAAGCCTGGCCAGCAGACGACATAAATATTGGATATCTAGCACAGGAACCAGAACTGGATTCCAGCATGGATGTTGCTGGAAATGTGTTGTCTGGCATGGGCGAAGCTAAGCAGCTTGTTGACCGGTTCAATGATATCAGCGCCCGCTTTGCTGAAGAGATGAACGATGATGAGATGAATAATCTGATTGCAGAGCAAGCGGATTTACAGGAAAAAATTGATGCAATTGATGGATGGGATTTAGAACGTAAGGCCGAGATTGCAATGGATGCGCTACGGGTACCGGATGGCGGCGCAGATGTTACAAAACTGTCAGGAGGTGAGCGCAGACGGGTAGCGTTATGCAAACTGTTGTTAAGTGCACCGGATATGCTGCTTTTGGATGAGCCGACAAACCACCTGGATGCAGAATCAGTCGCCTGGCTGCAGCGGTTTTTGCATGATTTTCCTGGTACAGTGGTAACAATCACACATGACCGGTATTTTCTAGACGAGGTTGCGGGATGGATTCTTGAACTGGATCGCGGCCAAGGGATTCCTTATCAGGGAAATTATTCAGGCTGGCTTGAGCAGAAGCAGAAGCGTCTTGAGCAGGAGGGACGAGCTGAGGATTCACGGGTAAAATCATTGTCCCGCGAGCTGGAGTGGGTGCGCTCGGCGCCAAAGGCCCGCCAGTCAAAATCCAAAGCTAGGCTGAATGCTTATGAAAGGCTGCTGGAACAGGATCGTGAACAGCGCAATGAAACCACAAAAATTACCATCCCCGCCGGCCCGCGTCTTGGTGATATAGTGATTGAAGCTGATGGTCTTGAAAAAGGATTTGGTGAAAAACTTTTGTTTGAAGGAGTGGATTTCAGGTTGCCTCCTGGCGGCATTGTCGGTGTGATCGGGCCTAATGGTGCAGGTAAATCAACTCTGTTTAAGCTGCTGACCAGCCAAGAAGACTTGGACAAAGGTGATTTGCGGCTCGGTGAGACCGTGAAACTGGGTTATGTGGATCAATCCCGGGATGATCTGGATGACAGTAAAACAGTTTGGGAAGTGATTTCTGGCGGTCTTGATGAGCTAGAATTGGGCAAAAGGAGAATGCCGTCCCGGGCCTATGTCAGCCTGTTTAATTTTAAGGGTAGTGACCAGCAGAAGCGCGTCAGTCAGCTGTCCGGTGGTGAACGTAACCGTGTGCACCTAGCGCGCATGCTAAAGAGCGGGGCAAATGTGCTTTTGCTTGACGAGCCGACAAATGATCTGGATGTCGATACGCTGCGGGCATTGGAAGAAGCACTGCTAGACTTTGCTGGCTGTGCTGTTGTCGTTAGTCACGACAGATGGTTTCTTGACCGGATTGCCACCCATATTTTGGCCTTTGAAGGGGATAGTCATGTGGAGTGGTTTGAGGGCAATTATCAGGCATATGAGGAAGACAAAAAACGTAGACTGGGTGCAGATGCGGCTCAGCCAAAGCGAATAAAGTACAAGCCTATATCCCGATAAGAAAATTAGCGGGCTATATCTGCAGGCAAGCTGTTTACGTTAATTTGGCTGCTGGTTTTTCAGTTGTTCCTGAAGCGCTTCAATCAGGGCGCCAAACCGGCCAGCATTGCGCCGGATAAGAGTTGTGTTTTCATCTTGCTGTGTCTTAAGCATGGAGATATTTTCAACCTCTATGTCAAAAATTTTTGCTGGCTTATTTGGCTGCGCCACGATCCGCCAGAAGATTTCAACATCAGGAAATTCACCTGATTTGTCGTGAATGATACCGCCAACAAGAATAATCTTGTCGCCTTTTGTATTTGTAGTTGTCGGCTTGAATTCAAGATCTCTTAACTTGTGAAACTGCTCACTTGCCTGATTCAGCAAGACAAACCGGAATAATTTTGCATATTCGGACTGTTCAGATTCAGTAGCCACACGCCAATAGCGGCCAACAGAAAACCGTGTGATGGCATCCACATCAAAATAGCTTTCAACCAGTTGGTCAAGAACTTGTTTGTTATCCTTATCGGACATGTTGTCCCGTAAACTGGTTTGCTCAAGTTCAGTTATCAAGGCTTTAACAAGATTTTCAGCTTCTGACACCCTGTCATTTGCGAATACAGTTCCTCCAGCGCAAGCCAACAGCATTATGGCTGCGCAGGTTGTTGTTTTTACTTTTAAAAGTGTTTTTTGCAGGTGAGTCATTATTAGTCCCTCGGACAGCTTATTCCGTGAAAAAGGTTTCGAATTCGTCCAAGTCATCCTCCACCTCACCTTTGGGCAAATTGTCCTGCAACAATTTATCACGATGTTGGTAATAAGCAGAGCGGGCCCGCGCATAGGCATCAAGGCTGTTATTTTTTACATCATTGATGGTATCAAAATGCGTGGCCCTTAAGGATACGGCGTTGACGATGGGTAATGTGGCCCGTGCATCTGATGCTGTTTTGCCACTGAATGCTCTGAGCGGATTTATAACCATATCAACAGCTCTTCCACTCACAGACCGGACGGTATTACTGCCTAGAAAGGGCACCACTAGATACGGGCCCTGATTCAATCCTGCAGAGGTCAGTGTCTGGCCAAAATCTTCGCGTTTCGGCTGGTCCTCACCTTCCATCAAGTCAACAAAACCAAAAGTCAGACCATTGACTAGAAAGGTCAGGCTAGCTAGCGCGGCATTTTCAAATTTACCCTGCAGGCCTGAATTGACGGCCGTTAGGGGCATTCCCGACCAGGACACATAATTGCGTACGCCTCTCTGAACAGGTTCAGGGGCTGTCTTCCTATACAGATTTGCCGCCGGTTCAAGTGCATAGTTATCAACGGCGAGATTAAAGGCAAAAATTTTTCTGTTTGTATTTTCAAATGGATCGTTGATGGCAGTCTTTTCATCATCGGGCATTGAGGTGCAAGCGGCCAGAAAGCTAAGAGCATATGCTGATAAAAGTAACCTAACCATTACTGACATGTCTATTCCTAGTTTAATCAATTTCTCACAGGTCCCTAGCTGAGGTTCTTGACGGCCCGATAATACGCTGTGAGGAATCATTTCGCAATCTTTGTAAAGAGCGGTGCAAGTATTTTTGCTACTGTGCCGTGACATGCCTTGTGATAAAACTAATTTAACAGTAGATCCTCTAAGATGGTGCTTATTTATAGTCAGAAATCTGATGAGGTGCCAGATAAAATGGGCAGTGAGTGAGAATGTGACTTCAATTAGTGACAGATCAGCATCTTCCGATGGTCTTGTGCCATCTGCTGTGGCCGAACCGTGGCTGCAGGGGTTGAATGCCGAGCAGGCAAATGCCGTAACCACCCTAAGTGGTCCGCTGTTGGTCCTGTCTGGCGCAGGCACAGGGAAGACACGCGTGCTGACCGCACGTCTTGCCCAGCTGGTTGCTAGCCGGACAGCTGCCCCTTGGAATATTTTGGCAGTAACCTTCACCAATAAGGCAGCAAGGGAAATGAAGGAGCGTGTCACCCAGCTGGTCGGGCCAATGGTCGAACAAGTGATGCTGGGAACGTTTCACGCACTGGCTGCACGCATGCTGCGCCAGCATGCAGAGCTTGTGGGACTGAAATCAGATTATACGATTCTGGACACAGATGACCAGAACCGGCTGCTAAAACAGTTGATGGAAGCAGAACAAATTGATTTGAAACGGTGGCCGCCACGTGTGTTGGCAGCCCAGATCAGCGCTTGGAAAGATAAAGGTCTACACCCAGAAAAACTGTCTGTATCTGATGCCGGCGATATCTGTAATGGCAAAAGCATTAAACTGTACAGCCAGTATCAGTCCCGCCTTGTAATGCTTAATGCGGCTGATTTTGGTGATCTGCTTTTGCATATGCTACATATTTTCCAGACCTATCCAGATGTTCTGGCTTATTATCAGTCACGCTTGACCCACATTATGGTTGATGAATATCAGGACACTAATGTCGCCCAGTATCTGTGGTTGCGCCTGCTCGCCTCTGAACATAAGAATTTATGCTGTGTTGGGGATGATGATCAATCCATTTATGGTTGGCGTGGGGCAGAGGTAGGCAATATTCTGCGTTTTGAGAGCGATTACCCTGGCGCAAAAACCGTAAGGCTTGAGGAAAATTACAGGTCAACAGGACATATTCTGGCGGCCGCTTCAAGCCTGATTTCTAAAAATGAAAACAGGCTGGGAAAAACCTTATATACCTCAATCGATGATGGCGAAAAGCTGCTGGTCTCAGGCTATTGGGATGGCCAGGATGAGGCCCGGCATGTGGCCAGCAGAATTGAAGGAAAGCTGAAAGATGGATTTGATCTGAATCAGATTGCTGTTCTGGTGCGAGCGGGCTTTCAGACCCGCGAATTTGAAGAGCGGTTTCTAGCCATAGGCATGCCTTACCGGGTGGTGGGCACACGATTTTATGAGCGGGCTGAAATCAGAGATGCTATGGCCTATTTGCGTTTGATTAATCAGCCTGCAGATGATCTGGCATTTGAGCGGATTATCAACACGCCAAAACGGGGTCTGGGGCCCGCAACGCTTCAGATTATCCATCGGCTGGCACGTGCGCGAGAAATCCCCTTGCTGGCAGCAGCTGGCGCACTCGCGGAGAGTGATGAGTTAAAGCCGCAAGCCAGACGTACACTGATAGCCTTTTGTGCCCAGATTGCTGGATGGCGCAAGCAGAAAGATACCATAGTTCCAGCTGAATTTTTGCAAGTGGTTTTGGATGATTCAGGCTATACAGAAATGTGGCAGAAGGATAAGGCCCCTGATGCTCCTGGCCGGCTTGAAAATCTCAAGGAATTGGTCTCGGCCATTGAAGATTTTGACACGCTTAGTGGATTTCTTGAGCACATCTCCTTGGTGATGGATAATGAAGCGGTGTCGCAGGAAGGCGAAGTAACCTTAATGACCTTGCATGCTGCAAAGGGTCTAGAGTTTGATATGGTCTTTCTGCCTGGGTGGGAAGATGGAATTTTCCCCAGTCAGAGAACATTGGATGAAAGTGGCGGGGCCGGGCTGGAAGAAGAGCGCAGACTGGCTTATGTGGGGCTTACCCGCGCTCGCCGACATGTTTATGTCAGCTTTGCGGCAAACAGGCGTATTCATGGCTTGTGGCAATCCTCTATCCCGTCAAGATTTGTTGGCGAGTTGCCAGCTGCGCATATTGATGAGGATATGGCACAGGGGCTAAGCCTTGGTTCGATTGAGCCTGTTTTAATTGGCTCTCTGGCGGAACGCGCTGGTCAGCCGGGATACGGCCCGGCATGGAAACGCCTGGCTACGCGGCCGACAACTGATTTGGCAACACCTTCACGTGACCGCGATAGCTGGCTACCGCAGTCAGGTAAGCATGATCTTAGGACAGGTGAGCGTGTGTTTCATCAAAAGTTTGGCATGGGCACAATTGATGCAGTGGAAGCAGACAAGTTGGAAATCCTTTTTGATAAGGCAGGCCTGAAAAAAGTTGTGGCAAGCTTTGTGTCCCGCCCAGATGAGATAGACTGAAAACAGGGGTAAAAATGACAGATTGCTGGTGTTTTTCTGCTGTGCTTCAGGGGCAGACTTTGCCTTTGGAAACCGGTTTGGAAGTGGTTCTGGCCGCAGAAGCAATCTCTATTGAAAACACTGATTCTGGTCACAACTTAATTAAGGCTTGGTTTGAAGATGAGCCTGACCCTGAACAACTGTCCGCTGTGGTCAGCCGGTCTGTAAAGCGCGGTCAGCTAATTGACCAGCAGATTGTCTGCTATAGAGGAAGAGACTGGCTGGCCGAAAACCGCAAGGCATTCCCCCCTCTTCATCTGGGTCCGTTCTGGATTTATGGCAGCCATGTGACGCAGGCGCAGCCTGCTGGCAGCATGCCGCTTCTTGTTGAGGCTGCACAGGCCTTTGGTTCTGGCACGCATCCGACCACCCAGGCCTGTCTGCTCGCATTAGCTGAACAGCGCAAAAAGAAACGCCCGCCGCGCCGGATACTGGATATGGGTTGCGGCAGTGCAATTTTAGCTATGGCGGCTCAGAGGCTGTTTCCAGCCGCCAATATATTGGCGGTAGACAATGATCCTGTCTCTGTGCGCACCGCCCAGAAAAATAGACAAAAAAACCAGATTAGCCCGATGAAGATGCGGGCAATAGTCTCAGAGGGGTTTGCTAACCGCACTGTATCAAGGAACGGTACTTATGATTTGATTATGGCCAATATCCTGGCAGGCCCGCTACGTCGAATGGCGGCAGATCTTGCGCATAATCTTCGCCCTGGCGGCCAGTTGATCCTATCTGGCTTATTACATCATCAGGTCCAACAATTAGTTGGCGATTACCTCTCACATAAATTGACACTGGAAATGCGTCTGGACCTAGAAAACTGGTGTTGTCTGGTATTCAAGAAAAGGCAGAGAGGCTGACAATGACAGGTGGGTTCATCACATCAGCTGAGAAGCTGGCCGCTGTTAGGCAGGAGCTGACAAAACAGGGACTTGATGGGATGCTGCTGACCAGAGCAGACAGGTTCCAAGGAGAAGAGGTAAGGAAACAGGACGAATATCTGGCCTGGCTGACAGGCTTTACTGGTTCAGCTGGGGTCGCGCTAATCTTGGCGGACACAGCAGTTGTGGCGACAGACAGTCGCTATACGGTTCAGATTAAGCAGCAAGTTGAACCCGCTCTTTACCAGACAATTAATACAGCAGACCAGTCATTAGCGGAATGGTTGGCCGCCTGCCCTGGAAAGGCAGCGGTAAAAATTGGTTTTGATAGCTGGTCTGTGACCTGTGAAGGACATAAGAGGCTACCTACTGTAATGGGAGAAGCACATGTTGTTTGGCAATGTGTATCTGCTCATCCAGTTGCTACTGTCTGGGCAGATAGACAGGCTAGCCCGCAAACAGACATATTTTTTATTGACCAGATCTATGCAGGCTGCAGCGCAGAGGAGAAAATTCATCAAGCAGCAAAAGAGCTGAAAGACAGTCACATTGACTTTCGCTTTATTAGCGCACCAGATGTGATGATGTGGTTGACGAACTTGCGGGGGCATGATCTGTGTTTCACACCTGTTCATTTATGTTTTGGGATCTTATCCGCAATTGGTCAGCTGACCTTTGTCACAAATAACAGTCAGATTGCAAAACAAGGTTATGCCTGTGTTGACTGGAACGAGCTGGAGGAGTATTTGGCAAGCTTGAAAGGACAGTCTATCGCTTATGATCCGACCAGCCTGCCTGTTGCTGTGCATGGTTATCTGCGGCAGGCTGGCCTGAACCTAAGTGCTGAACCAGACCCGCTTGTTGCGCGGAAGGCCTGTAAGACTATGGCTGAAGTAGATGGGTTCAGGCAGGCTCACCTTTTGGATGGTGTCGCGTTGAGCAGGTTTTTTTATTGGTTGGAGACAAAGGCCGTGAGGGCGCAACTGCATGAACTGGAACTTGCTAAAGAACTCAGCTATTATAGAGCAGCATCAGAAACCTATATCAGTGACAGTTTTGCAACCATTGTTGGCTGGCGCGATCACGGGGCGATTGTGCATTATCGTGCAGTAGCCGGGCAGGATTACAATTTGTCTGGTGATGGAGTGCTGTTGCTTGATTCTGGGGCGCACTACAGATCTGGTACGACAGATATCACCCGGACATTTTATTTTTCTGAAGCGGGCCAGCCTGCTGATGCTGAACTTATCCGAAAAGCCAGTCTTGTTTTGGCGGCGCATTGTCAGCTAGCTTTGGCTGTTTTTCCCACGGATACAAATGGGGTTCAGCTTGATGCGATCTGCCGATCCCCGCTCTGGGCAGAGGGGCTAGATTTTGGCCATGGCACAGGCCATGGTGTCGGCCATATCCTAAATGTGCATGAAGGCCCAGTATCAATTTCCAAACGGGGTCAGTTAGGTTTGAAAAAGGGACATATCTTGTCAAATGAGCCGGGCTATTATGAAGAAGGGCAGTTTGGCATTCGCCATGAAACGCTGGTGCATGTCACAGCTGCCCATGAGGGTTATCTGAAGTTTGAGACGTTGACCTGTTTTCCGTTTGACCGGCAGCTAATAGATAAAGCCTATCTGTCTTCTGAACATATTGCCTGGCTGGATGCCTATCATCGCTCGGTTTATGAAAGGCTTGCCCCGCATCTCGAAACCGATGTCAAACTCTGGCTGGCAGACAGATGCGCTCCGCTTTAAAGGGGTTAGCTGACCAGCTCTATCCAGTCATCTTCAGTCAGAATAGTTACTCCCAGGTTGCGGGCTTTTATCAGTTTTGATCCTGCCGTTTCCCCGGCAACAAGAAAGTCAGTTTTCGCCGATACGGAGCCAGAGACACGGGCTCCCAGCCGTTCTGCCTGTGTCTTTGCCTCATTGCGGGACAGTTTGGTCAAAGTTCCTGTAAAAACTATTGTCTTACCACTAACCGTACTGTCATGCGCGGGCTGTTTGGGCGCAATGGGCTGAATATAGCGCATCAAATCCTCAACAAGTGCTTGATTGTTCTGTTCTGAAAAGAATTGAATGATATCTTGAACCATCAGCGCCCCAATCTGATCAATTGAAACAAGATTCAGATAATCTTCATGTGCTGGGTCACGCGCATTCAGTGCAGCTTGCATCAGACTGTCAATAGACCCGTAGCGTTGCGCCAGCAGCTTAGCAGTGGCCTGACCAATCTGACGAATGCCAAGCGCAAATATGACCCGCTCTAATTCAGGGGTTTTGCGCTTCTGAATCGCACTGATAAGATTAGCGGCTGATTTTTTGCCCATGCGGTCAAGCCCGGCGACATCCTGTTGGATATCAACCAGTCTGAAAATATCTGCTGGCTGTCTAACCCAACCCAGATCAAAAAACAAATCAAGCTGGCGTGTGCCCATCCCTTCAATATCCAGTGCCTGGCGTGAGACAAAATGTTTAAGTTTTTCGCGCTGCTGTGCCTGACACTGAAAGCCACCGGTACAGCGCCGCACTGCCTCGCCTTCAGGACGCACCGCCTGATGGCCGCATACTGGGCAATAATCAGGGAACTGAAAGGGTTGGCTGTCTGCTGGCCGTTTGTCTTTCATCACTTGTGTGATTTGCGGGATAACATCTCCTGCCCGTTGCAGAAGGACGTGATCACCAATGCGGATATCTTTGCGCACGATCTCATCCTCATTATGCAGGGTTGCGTTGGACACAACAACACCGCCAACGCTTACAGGGACAAGACGGGCAACAGGGGTCAATGCGCCTGTACGGCCAACCTGTATATCAATATCCTGCAGAATGGTTGTGGCCTTTTCCGCGGGGAATTTATGTGCAATCGCCCAGCGCGGAACGCGACTAAGCTGCCCCAGCCGAACCTGCCAATCATAACGATCAACCTTATATACCACCCCGTCAATCTCATAATCAAGCTTGTCCCGCTGTGCTGTGATCGCATCATATTGGAGTAGCACTCCTTTTACGCTAGTGCAGGTTTGGGTCAGTGGATTTACTGAAAACCCCGTTTTGCGCAATAGGTCCAGAAATGCTGAATGGGTGGACGCAACTGGTGTAGAAGTTTCACCTGGGGCATAAGCAAAGAACTTCAAAGGCCTTTGGCGGGTAATGGCTGGATCCTTCTGGCGCAGGGAACCAGCTGCTGCGTTACGTGGATTGGCAAAGAGTTTTTGGCCTTTTTCTTTTTGTTGAAAATTCAGCCTGGTAAAGTCAGTACGAGTCATATAGACCTCGCCGCGGACTTCAAAAACATCTGGCAGACCTGCCCCCAGATGATGCGGCACATCAGCTATGTTTTTCACATTTTGCGTGACATCTTCACCCTCAATCCCATTGCCGCGAGTCGCTGCATATTGCAGCGCGCCACCTTCATAGCGTAGAGAAAGGGACAGACCATCTATTTTTGGCTCAGCAGTCATCACAATTGTTTCGTCATCAGCCAGGCTTAGGAACTTTTTAATTCGATCAGCAAAGTCAGAGACGTCATCTGCATTGAATGCATTTCCTAGCGAAAGCATAGGCTGGCTGTGTGTAATTTTAGCAAAGTGGCCAGATCTGGTTAGTTCAGCAATACCTTCAGTTCCTACCCGGGCAGAAGGACTGTCATGTCTGATGAGGTTGGGAAAAGCAGTTTCAATTTCAAGGTTCAGGGCGATGAGGGCATCATAATCTGCATCACTGATTTCCGGTTGAGCCGCATCATCAGCTGCATGGTAGAGCCTGTCATGATGCAAAATAGTTTCAGCCAGTTGGGCCAAAAGCTGTTCTGCCTGTTGTCTGCTGAGGCTGCTGATGGGTGTTTCTGGTCTTAATTCAGCTGCGGTTAGTAAGCTCATCTGTCCCCCTTCAACAGCTGGGCGGCTGCAGACCGTGCCGCTTCTGTTATCTCATCGCCAGCCAGCATTCGGGCAATTTCTTCCAACCGCTCATCCTCGCTCAGACCAACCGTGCTGCTGAGCATTTGTTCACCTGACTGATATTTTTCGATCTTCAGATGATGATCCCCGTTGCTAGCAACTTGTGGGGAATGGGTGATCACAAGGGTTTGCATCTTTTTCCCTAGGCGGGCCAGCCGCGCCCCGACAGCCGCCGCTACAGCACCGCCAACGCCTGAATCCACCTCATCAAAGATCAAAGTCTTTGGAGGCTCATTCGCAGATAAAACCACTTTTAACGCCAGTAAGAAACGCGCTAATTCACCACCTGAGGCAATCTTATCAATTGGGCCAGCTACCATGCCGGGATTGGTGCTAGCCTGAAAGGTAATTCTATCCCATCCGGTTTCTGACCATCTGTCTTCAGGAAGCGCATGAATATCTGTATGAAAGCGAGCAGCCTCAAGCTTCAGTGGGGGTAATTCAGCCATCACATCAGTGTCCAGCTGGGCCGCAACACTACGGCGGCGGGCAGAGAGCACTTTAGCTTGTTGGATAAATTCATCAAGTGAGGCCCGTTCTGTTTGTCTTAATTCAGCCAGGACACCTGACTGGTCATCTATATTTGCCAGCTGAGCAATTAGTTTTTCATGCAGGTTGGGCAGTTCGTCTGTTTCGATTTTATGCTTCCGAGCCTGTGTTCTGAGTTGATGCAAGCGTTCATCAATTTCAGCGAGGCGGCTTGGATCGCTGTCAAGCTGGTGACCAATATGTGCTAACAGCGCTTCTACCTCATCTAATTCAGAAACTGCTCGTTGAAGTGCCTCTAAAACTGGATTTAACATGCCAGCGGCAACATCAGCTTGTCGTTCCAGAATGGCTTGTGCGCGGCTAGCAGAAGGTGAAACACCCTCTGGATCGGTGATCATCATATTCGCTTGCTGGAGAGCTTCTGCTATGCGGCTACTGTGCCGATGGCGCTGGAGCTCGCTGGCGAGCTTTTCCTCTTCCCCAGCAGACGGAGCCAGCATATCGAGTTGTTCCACAGCATCCCGTAACCAATCTTCTTCGGCGCGAGCTTTGTCCAAGCGCTCTGACATCTGAGTGAGCTTATTTCGGACAGAGCACAACGTCATCCATCTGGAAGATAGATTCTCAAGCGCCTTATCATGCCCTGCTGCTCTGTCTATAAGAGGTAGATAAGTTGATACATCAAGCAGACCCCGTCCTTCAAATTGGCCTTGAATTTCTACCAGCATATCGCCTGTCTGACGAAGCAGGTTTACCGACACTGCCTCATCATTAATGTGGGCAGGTGACTTGCCGTCACTGCGGAGTTGGCGGCGCAGGATCAGATTTTCTGAGCGGTCTATGCCTGCCTCTTCCAGCATGGACCAAACGGGATGGCTGGCCACAACGTCGAATTCAGCTGTCACTGAGGCGCGATCAGTGTTAGGGCGGATCAGGCTGAAATCAGCTCGGCTGCCTAAAGCCAGCCCCAGCGCGTCCAGCAGTATTGACTTTCCTGCGCCAGTTTCACCTGTAAGCACAGTTAACCCGTTCTGAAAATTAATATTCAGAGCTTCTATAAGAACAACATTACGTATACTTAGGCACGAAAGCATGAGGGATGGCCCTCAAAAGAGGGACAGGGCGCGATCAGCTAGGTTGCCCAGCAGGCCTTTTGGTCCATCTCTGTCTGGGTTCTCATACACGTCATTCAGGCGCGCTGTCCACACAGAATCTGGGAAATTGAAATTTGCGACTGCAGATACTCTGTCAGCTTCTTCTGTAAGGCCTAAGGACAGATAACTTTCTGCCATCCTGTATAAAGCCTCTGGGACTTGGTTAGTTCTATCGTAATCTCTAATGACCTGTGCAAATCGTGTCAGGGCAGCAGCGTAGTGCTCCTGCTCCAGATAAAATCTGCCAACAGCCATTTCCTTGCCCGCCAAGTGTGAGCGAGTAAGTTCAGATTTCAGTTGTGCATCGCGTGAATAGGGACTCAATGGATAGCGACGCAATAAATCCTCAAATGCAAGAAGGGCTTTGCGGGTCATATCCGCATCCCTCTCGACATCAATGATCTGCTCATAAAAGATCAAAGCTTTCAGATAATAGGCATATTCCGTTAGGGGGTCTGCAGGATAGAGCAGAATGAAGCGTTCAAGGCTTATTTCTGCATTGGCATAATCATTGGCCTCATAAAAAGCCCAGGCGGCCATAATTTGTGCTTTTACCGCCCAGGTGGAATAAGGATGTTGGCGCTCAACTTCTTCAAATTTTGGTGCCGCCAGTTCTAATTTTCCAGACAACGCGGTGTTCAGGGCGTCATTATATAATTGGTCTACAGGCTGTTCAATTTGTGAATCCAGTTCTTCATCTTTGTTGCCTGCAGAACATGCACCTAAAGCAGCAATCGTCATGAGACAGGCGCAGGCCAGGTGCGCTGAGCTGGTAGGTATAGTCTTTTGAAACCAGCAGGTGAATACTCTCGACATGGGGCAGTCAGTCCTTTTGGATAACACAGAATCTGAATCATGAAGTCTGTCCGGTGCTCATAACCATTGAGTGTCACAAAGATAACCATTTGTCAGGTTGATGAAAAGACAAAATTACATTAACCCCTGCTCAACCAGGCAGCAGAATCAAAATTCAGGGAATTAATTAAGAATGGGCGGCTACAGCCGTTTCAGGATAGGTCCATGTTCCAGCTTGTGGTTTGCTAACCTCTGCTTTATTCTCGATAACAAAACAATCTGGGCGCGCCATCACGGCCTGTAGTAATTTTGTGCTGAGAGCATGTCCGGGACAAGATGTTGTGAGCTTTGCTCGGATAGCCATACCAAGCAAATATAAGTCACCTAAACAGTCAAGGGTCTTGTGGCGCACAAATTCATCATCACTTCTCAGTCCTTCATCATTCAGAATTGCGCCTTCATGCACGACTACAGCATTATCGAGTGAACCACCTCTGGCAAGGCCGTTAGTTCGCATCGTTTCAACATCTTTAAGCATGCAAAAGGTACGGGCGTCAGCAAGTTTTGATTTAAACGTACCCTTATTGTGGCTGTAACTAAGTGATTGCTTTCCAATAAGCTGATCTTCGAAATCAATGCTGACATTAAGTTCAAGTTGGTCGTGTGGAGACAGCCGTGCATGTCTGCCATTGCCGAGATCAATTTCGACATCATCAACCATAACAAAAACTTGTTTAACTTCTGATTGCTCTTGAAATCCAGCTTGAGCCAGTAAATCAATGATCAATGCTGAGCTGCCATCAAGTATCGGCATTTCAGGTCCATCCACCTCAATCAGCAGATTATCTATGCCCATGCCGTGAAAGGCAGCCATGAAATGTTCAATTGTATTGACGCCTATACCATCACAATTTTCGATCCGAGTGCATAACTGATGCGGAACAGCGTGGTCAACAGTTGCCGGTATAATGTGATTGCTGTCTATTACGTCGGTTCGATGGAAGATTATGCCATGATGAGCAGGGGCAGGGTGAATGGTCGTTTCGACGTACCGGCCAGAATGCACACCGATACCACAAATCTCAACGGGACGGGTCAAAGTGCTCTGAAACTGAATAGTCTTATTCAACATCTTTGTCTCACTCCATTTTTCTAATGATAT
>DEBO01000072.1:23534-30266 GCA_002348585.1 Alphaproteobacteria bacterium UBA2954
AAACAGCCCCTGCAAATTTTTGCAGAGGCTGTATCAAAGGCCATTTTTTAATTAAAGTTAGTTTGCCTGACGTCGCAGGAAAGCCGGTATATCAAGATCATCATCTTCATCGTCAGGGTTTGCTGTTGTAACCGGTAGGCTGGGCTGCACAACTTCAACAGCAGGCAGGTCCATAATCACAGGTTCCTCGACATTTGGCAAAGTTACATCTATTCGGTTTAAGACAGGCTCCGTTTTCTCAGCTAACTTGTCCTTTTTCTGCATAGCACTGAGTTGTGCGGCTGCTGAATTGTCAGTTGGCTTTGATGACCAGATTCCTGTAAACCTATTCAGCAGGCCGGGGCGGGTTGTTGCCTCAGTAGCAGCGCCCACAACTTCATCATCGGTGCCGACATCTTTGCTTGCTGCCGGAATATAGACTGGCCGCCGGATAATGGCTGCTTGTTGATGTGTTGCGGCTTTAGACCGCTGTGATCTTTTAGCAAACGCATTGCTTTCGGTAGAAATATTCTCTTCTGGCCCTTCATCCTCGACACGGGCTATAGTTTTAGCCTGATTAGCAGCAGTTTCCAAATCAAGCTGTTCATGTTCTGGTATCATATAATTATCTTCTTGTTTTGAACGGCATGACCCGGGGTCATCCGCTGCTTCCACTGTGTGCTGCTCAGGTTTTATCTGCTGTTCAAGAGACGCTGTCTGCGTAGATTGTGGGTCGACCTCTTCAGGTGTATTTTTGGTATCCTCAGTAGCTGAAAGGTCGTATGTCGGTGGGATAGAAGCTGGTGCAAGATGGCCAAAATTAATTACCTGTTTGACTTTCTCTGAAGACATAATCTCATTAGAGGCTCCAGCACTGTCTGTGTCAGCAGTTCCTTTAAGTGGAAGCGGCGTGCTTATTGACAACGCATCAATGCCTGTTGCTACAACTGATACCCGCATAACACCTTCTAACTTTTCCTCAAAGGCAGACCCAAAGATAATTGTCGCATCTGGATCTACTTCTTCCCGGATGCGGTTTGCAGCTTCATCAACTTCAAACAAAGTCATGTCCATTCCGCCAGTGATGTTAATGAGAACGGCTTTGGCCCCTTTCATAGAACTGTCATCGAGAAGTGGATTATTGATTGCTGACTCAGCCGCTTCGATGGCTCTTGTTTCGCCAGAGGCCTCCCCTGTGCCCATCATTGCTTTACCCATTTCTGACATCACGGCTCGGATATCTGCAAAGTCCAGATTGATAAGCCCTGGCTTGATCATGAGGTCAGTTACCCCACAAACGCCCTGATGCAAGACAGCATCTGCCATATGGAAGGTATCAGCTAGTGTGGTGCGCTCATTTGCCAGCCGAAACAGGTTCTGGTTTGGAATGACAATCAGTGTGTCAACATAGGCCTGCAAAGCCTCAACACCGGCATCAGCCTGTTCCATTCTGCGCTTGCCCTCAAAATCAAAAGGTTTTGTTATTACGCCAACAGTCAAAATACCACGCTCTTTTGCTGCTCTTGCAATAACAGGGGCAGCCCCTGTACCTGTGCCACCGCCCATGCCAGCTGTGATAAATACCATATGGCTGTCTGCAAGCTCTGCAAGCACTTCATCAAGTGATTCTTCAGCTGCCTTGCGGCCCATTTCTGGCTTTGATCCTGCGCCTAGGCCACCGGTCAGGCTGGTGCCTAGCTGAATTTTTCGGGAGGCCATTGAATGGGCTAGTGACTGTCCATCGGTATTGGCGACCAGAAAATCTACACCTTCGAGATTGGCGTCGATCATATTGTTAACAGCGTTGCAGCCCGCACCGCCAACACCGATCACTGTGATTCGCGGCCGTAATTCCTGCATTGTCTGAGGAACACTGAGATTAATAGTCATGATATTCTCCCTTTGCTATGGGGTTGTTGAGTCTTTTGTTCAGACCGTCGATAAGTTACAGACTGCGCCGATCTGGGTCTGTGCAGATCAGAAGCAATCATGATGCTGAAAAAACTGAAATTGAGGGGTAAAGTTGTGCGTTACACATTCTCCTTGAACCAGTTGCCAAGACGACCAAACAGGCCTGGGCTTGAGTCACTAGAGAGCGGCGTCTGCCTGATCTCGTCTTCAGCAGATTGAATATAACGGGCAAGGCCCATACAGGCAGAAAAAGACCCACCCGAAATTTGTCCGTCTGGTCCAGACAAAGGGGCTGGCGGCCTTAGCGCAACAGCCTTGTTCCAGAATTCAGAGACGAAATCTGACATACCGGTCAACTGACTAGCCCCGCCTGTTAGTGCCAGATTATAGGAGCGTGCTGGTCCCAGACCATTTGTATGCAGCAGATGGTCTACGGCTTCCAAAATTTCTTCGCAGCGCGTTCTGATAATGTCACTTAAAAATTGTCTTTGAACCACTTGTCCACCGGGGAGGGTGAGGTGATCTCCAGCAGAGACAATATTCGAAAGCACAAAATTATCGCCCTGAATGGGAAAAGGCAGGCTTTTAAGATGTTCTGCACTGATTATGGTAGGCAGAACAGATCCCTCAATCGCTTTCAGCCGTTCGGCCTCACTAGTAGTGATGGAAAGCATCTTTGCAATATCACGGGTGACATTCAGACCGCCCATTCGGATAGTGCCGGCAAAACGGAGTTGTCCTTCGGAAAAAATCGCAACGGAAGTTGTGCCGCCACCAAAGTCAATTAAAAGGGTGCCCAACTCGCGGTCATCTTCTGTCAGGCAGGCATGGCCTGCCATAACTGCGCTGTGATGGATGGAACCCAGTTTCAGATGGCATTGTTGGACAGCCTGAGCAAAATTCGTATAACTGGTCTGAGAGACAGAAAGCTGTGAAAATTGAAGGCTGAGGCGCTTTCCACACATGCCAAGCGGGTTTTCAATCTGCCTTTGATCGTCGAGCTGGTACAATCCAGGCTGGTTTTGAATGCGTACGTGTCCTACTGGTAGATTAAGATGACTGTTATTGTGTGCAATCCGCTGAATGTCGCGACGGCTAATGACCTGATTATGAATGTCAATGGTCTGGACATGTTTGGTCACTGCAGGATTGCCACCTGGCGTGACAATATGAATTGTGGATATGGTGATGTCAGCATTGCGTTCAGCTGCGCTAACGGTTTTTCCAACAGCTGTGCTGAACTTATTCATATCAGTAATTTCGCCCTGCTTCACCCCTGCTGCGGCATGCATGGCCTGACCCAGCAATAGGATGTCATTCGCTGATGAACGCTGAGCAATGAGACAGGCCAGTTTTGAAGAGCCGATATCCAAAATTCCGAACGGGCTTCGCGCAGCCATTTTTGATGAGACAATCATGTCTTGCTCCCATTGCCTCTGATAGGGATATTCGGCTCAACTACAAGCTGGCCGGGAACCCGCAGATCAATTGCGGCAAGATCACGTTCTGTTATTGCTTGATCCCGTTCTAGCATAGCCAGACGCGACCAGGCCAGAACCGGGTCTTCTTCCGGAAGCTTTATTGTTAGCCCAGAACGCATATGAACATCCCATCTGCGTTCTGCTATCAGCTGAACCGCCCATACATCTGCAAAAATTTCAGGCTCTGATTCCAACATGCCCAGCAGCACATTTGTGCGTTCGGCTGCCCCTCTTCCTGAAACAACTACAAGATGTGAAAAGGTAGAAACATCTGCCCCATTAATCATCACTCCTGCCTCATCGATAAGCTGATGACCGGCCGGGGTTTGTAGCAGGGCAACAGGATGACGTTCAATCAGTTTCACGGTCAGCTTATCTGGCAGGTGTCGGCTGACTACAGCATCTTTTACCCATCCGAGGTCACGCAATTCACGGCGAATCTCAGTAAGGTCAATCGCGAAAATGGACTGGTTACGCCATTTAGCCAGTACCGAGCGGATAGTAGCAGTTTCTGTGTGGTTGCGTCCACTTACCTCAATTATCTGTAGCGCAAATCCCTTGCTGATACTGAACAGGGCCAGCTCATTATTAATCTGATCGGCCTTCAGATAAACTGCCCCGCTGGACACCGACAGCAAGGTGAAGGTGAGAAAGGCAAAATAGTTTTTCCAGCTGACCCCTGCAGTAGGTTTGTCTGTTGTCTTTCGTGTCCAGATGCTGATTATTCGTCGCATTGGGCAATCTCCAGCAAATGGTTGACAAGCTCTTCTCCTGAAATTCCGCAAAAGGCAGCCTGCTCGGGTGTTAGGGATGTGGCAGTCATTCCAGGTTGGGTGTTAATCTCCAGCATATAGAGCTGGTCCTCGTCCTCATCCCAGATGAAGTCGGCCCGTGCGACACCACGGCACCCTAGAACAGTAAAGGCGCGTTCCGCCCATCCGCAGCTCTGTTCAGTGACTTCTTCCGGTATATCAGCAGGCACGGTATGCTGAGAGCCGCCAACTTTGTACTTGGCATCAAAATCATAGAACTGCCCGGGGACATGAATTTCAGTCACACATAATGCACGGCCATCCAGAACAGATACAGTCAACTCGCGCCCGGTTATATATTCTTCAGCAATCAATTGCGTATTTGCTGCCCATTGACTCCGTTGAGGCGCGGGCATGCCGTCTTTCACTATTACGACGCCAACAGATGAGCCATCATTACGGGGCTTGATGACATAATCGCCGGTATAGTCAGCAGGCTGAACATAGGTATCTTCCTGCAGGTTCAGAAGTGGCGGAACAGTAATGCCGACTGAACTGAAAACCAGGCGCGAGCTGATTTTGTCCATTGCGGTAGCAGAGGCCAGCACACCACTGTGTGTATAAGGGATGTTCAGTATATTCAGCAGTCCTTGAACAGACCCGTCCTCACCGATCTGTCCATGCAGCGCATTAAAGACACGATCTGGCTGAATATCATCCAGCTTATCCAATACATTTCTGTTGAGCTCAACTTCTACAGAATCCCAGCCGGCAAGACGGGCTGCCTTACTGCAGAAGCTGGCAGATACACGGCTAACCGCAGCTTCAGAAGTCCAGCCGCCCATCAGAACGGCAACTCGGCGATCATGTGCGGCCATCTTCGGCTCCTGTTGCTGTTTGAGGTGGGGTCAGCCTACCCATGCGTCTGATTTCCCATCTAAGCTCAGTGCCGGAATGTGCAATAACTGCAGCGCGGACATCCTCTCCCAGCTGTTCAATATCTGCAGCTGTGGCGTTGCCCTGATTAATCAGGAAATTACAGTGTTTTTCTGATACTCTGGCACCGCCCCGCTGCATGCCGCGGCACCCCGCATCATGAATCTGTTGCCAAGCTTTTCTGCCATCTGGGTTGGCAAAAGTTGATCCGCCTGTGCGGACGCCAACAGGCTGGCTGGCTGCCCGATTGGACAGCATCTGTTTCATAGTGGCCCTGATTTCAGTCTGGTCAGCTGGCTGGCCCCTTAGCCGGGCCGATGTGATGACAACATTCTCTGGAACCTTGCTGCGCCGATAAGATAGCTGGAGATCTTTCGGGGTAAGCAACACAGTTTCGCCGCTGCGGGTCATGCCCTTTGCATCGATCAGCACATCTTTGAACTCTTTACCATAACATCCGGCATTCATGATGACGCCACCACCAATGGTACCAGGAATAGAAACCAGAAATTCAAGCCCGCCCATACCGGCCTTTGCTGCATAACGGGCGACTTCGCTGTCTGCGCATCCTGCCTCTGCATGGATAACCGTGTCGTTATGCTTAATTTTGGTCAAATGGGCAGAGAGATGAATGACAACACCCGCAATACCCCCGTCACGGATAAGTGAGTTTGACCCAGCCCCTAGACAGGTCAGTTGCACATCAGCTGGGCATTGTTTCAAAAATGTCTGCAAATCTGAAATGTCCTGGGGGCTGAACAGCCAGTCTGCTGGCCCACCAACACGCATCCATGTCAAACCTGCCAATTCTGCCATTGGCAGAAATGTCCCCTTCAAATTAGAAAACCTCTCTGCAGACAGCATTATAAGTCTCCTTTTCGACTAGTAAGGCTGGATTGACCAGTCGACTGACGCGATGTATGCAGACGGTCCAGCTCAGCGGGTAAATCAGCCGCCCATTGCGTGATGGAGCCTGCACCCAGGCACATGACTAAATCACCTTCCTGCGCAAAGCCAAAAACGGACTCAGCCAGCTCATTTGGTGTATCCAGCAAATGAGCTGAGCGATGGCCATAAGCGCGCAGCCCCTCAGCTAGTTGTTCCTTTTCAAAGTCCTCAAGCGGGGTTTCTCCAGCAGCATAGACATCTGCAACAATGACGTGGTCAGCTTCATTGAAACATGCACAGAAATCAGCAAACAGATCTCGCAGCCGTGTATACCGATGTGGCTGAACAACAGCAATCAACTTGTTTTCGCCACAATACATGCGGCCAGCATCTAGTGCGGCCTTTATTTCTACAGGATGGTGGCCGTAATCATCAATAACCGTGATGCCACCTGATATGCCCTTGATATCAAAGCGTCTGCCAATTCCCTTGAACCGGGCAAGGCCTGAACGTATAAGTTCGGTATCAAGACCCATCTCAAGACAAACAGCCAGGGCGGCCAGACAATTCTGAACATTATGTTCACCCAGCATCGGGAAGGTGACGTCATCCAACCGGCTAGCATTTATGCCTAGGCGATCTGAGATCAGCACATCAAAGTTCATATGTCCGTTGTTGTGGCGCAGATTAGCTGCCCTGATATCCGCATTTGTTGACAGACCATAGGTTATTACTCGCCGGTCGGAGATGGTCGGTAGAAGCCGCTGAACCGCAGGATGATCGAT
>DEBO01000072.1:30609-41542 GCA_002348585.1 Alphaproteobacteria bacterium UBA2954
CAAAACCGTAAAAGGGAATAGAGGAAATAAAATTCGCAAAAGCCTGTTCCAGGTTTTCAAAAGAGCCATGAAAGTCAAGATGTTCAGGATCAATATTGGTTACAATTGCTACTGTGGGTTTCAGTCGGGAAAATGACCCATCGCTCTCGTCAGCTTCAACCACCATCCAGTCGCCAGCCCCCAGACGGGCATTGCTGCCCCAGCCGGAAATTATCCCGCCATTAATGACCGTTGGGTCCAGATGAGCGGCATCAAATAGGGTAGAGACAAGGGAGGTCGTTGTGGTTTTGCCATGTGTGCCTGCCACAGCGACGGACCAGCGTAGCCGCATCAGTTCACCCAGCATTTCTGAGCGGTGAACAACCGGTAGGAACTTGCTACGCGCTTCAATTAGCTCAACATTGTCATCTTTAATCGCAGTTGAAATTACAACTATGGACACGTTGTTCAGATTTTTGGCTTGTTGCGGTGTGGTGACTTTAATTCCACTGGCGCGCAGGCGTTTTACATTCGCATTAGCTGTTAAATCACTGCCCTGTACCCGATAACCCAGTTCATGCAGGATTTCAGCAATACCGCTCATGCCGATCCCGCCGATACCGGTGAAATGAATAATGCCAATGGATAGGGGCAGGGCGATCATGCGGCTTCCTTCTTTTTGCTGAACAGATGTGTTTCAATGAGGCTGCATATCTTCCGCGCTGCATCCGGACAGGCTATGGTCTTTGCAGCATTTGCTTGGGCTATGAGCTTTTGCGGGGCAGACAGCAGGTTGGCAATTTTCGCTGCCAGCTGGTCTGCGGTCAAATCCTGTTCCTGCATAATCACAGCCGCATCAATATCAGCTAATTGCCGGGCATTCGCCAGCTGATGGCCATCAAGAGCGTGGGCAAAGGGGATAAGCAAAGATGGCCGACCAGCTGCTGCCAGCTCTGCAACTGTTGAGGCTCCTGAGCGGCAAATAACCAGATCAGCTGTTTCGATGATGCCAGCTACATCAGTGAAAAATGGACGAATGTCTGCATCAATGTTCTGAGTGGCATAGGTGCTCTGCAAGGCGTCAATCTGATCTTTTTGTGCCTGCTGGGTAATGCGTACTGCAGATTTCAAACTTTCTGGTAGCCTGGCAACAGCCTGTGGCAGGATGTTAGCAAACAAAACCGCTCCAATTGAGCCGCCAAATACTGCAAGATGAAGCTGCTTTGTTTCTTTTTTATCTTCATATGAGTGCAGCCTTGAAAAGGCTGCGGCAACGGGAAGTCCAGTATATACATGACTTGCGGCAGCAGGCAGGCCTATTGTATTTGGCCAGCTTATAAAGACGCCTCTGGCTAATTTGGACATCAGCTGATTGGTCCGGCCCATTACTGCATTCTGTTCGTGTAGCCAGACTGGTATGCGCAGCAACCAGGCAGCAAGCGTAGGGCTGGCTGCGGGATAGCCGCCATAACCGATAACAGCTAGCGGACGTTGCCGAAGTAAAAGGATAAACACCTGGAGAAATCCCATGGAAAGTTTAGCCAGTGCAAGCATCCGCGCCGTTAGAGAACCGGCAAAAGGAGAGGCAGCGTAAATCGTCTTGCGGTGCATATTTTCTGGTACCAGGCTAAGTCCGCGCTTATCTGTGATGATCGAGACATCGAAGCCACGGGATTTTAAGGCGCCAGCCGTATGAAGAGCCGGGAAGACATGCCCGCCTGTTCCACCGGCAGCCAAAAAAACAGCTCTATTCTGGGAGTTTATCTGGCTAGACATCACATCGTCTCCTGTGCGGGCCGATGCGCAAAAGCCGGGGCAGGGTAGTGATTTTTGCGGGTCAAAGCAAGAATGAGCCCAAGCGTCAGGCCGGTTGCCAATAGCGAAGAGCCACCATAACTGATTAGTGGCAAAGTCATACCTTTCGTTGGAATCATATCCACCGAAGAGGCCATGTGAATGGCGGCCTGTAACCCAAATTGTGTGGTCAGTCCTGACACGGCTAGAATGGAGAACATATCTGGCCGGTTCAGGGATTGGGCATAGCCCCTAATCACAACAAAACTGTAAGCACCTATGAGAAGCAGGCAGGCCATCAGTCCATATTCTTCAGCAGCAACAGAAAAGATAAAATCTGCATGTGCATCTGGCAGATATTGTTTGACTGTTCCGTTGCCCGGACCAACACCAAACCAGCCTCCTTCTACAAAAGATTGAATGGACCGTTCTGTCTGCATTCCCCCGCCATCTAAAAATTTGTCAACGCGCTGCTGCACATGTGCAAAATGTGAGTAGGCGAGCCAGCCTGCCAAAGGAGTAAAACCAATTGCAGTAAAGACAAGCAGTAAGGGCAGGCCTGCCAGAAACAGCTGAAAGCCGAAGGTCAGAAGTACAACGCTGGTCATGCCGATATCAGGCTGAAGCATCAACAAGGTGATCACAAAGCCCGATATGGCCGAGGCCCAAATCCAGCCCGGAAAATGTTCACGGTCACGCCACAGACCAAGAAGCCAGGCACAGCTTATAGCACACAAAGGCTTGATGAATTCAGAGGGTTGCATGCGAAAGCTAGCAATAGTTAGCCACCTTGTTGCCCCTTTTACTTCTGGGCCGATAAGAACAGTGGCAATCATCAAGCCACTGATTAGAACAAGGCTCAAAAGAGATAATATACGAATAAGTCGTGCGCTTAGGATGGATGTGACCAGCATTATGGCTGTTGCCGGCATTAAAAAAATTAACTGTTTCCAAACAAAATGCAGTTCGGGTAGTCCAATTCGACCGGCCACTGTTGGGCTGGCTGCCATAACTAAAACAGCGCCCAGCACCATCAACAAAAAAATGCTGGTCAGCATCATCTTATCTACTGTCCACCACCAGACACCGATATGAGACCTGTCTGTTCTGTCAAACATGACCAGCCTCCCTGTAACTGGCAGGAACTATTGCCTGAAATTTTGCAATGTGCTGGCTGGCCAGAAGGCAGAATGCTTCCCCACGGGCTTCAAAGCTAGAAAATTGATCAAAAGAAGCTGCTGCTGGGGCAAGCAGAATGACCTGTTCATCGCCGGGATACTGTCCGGCTGCTTTTGCAGCTGCCTGTACGGCTTGCGCAAGTGTGTTATGCTGGCTGACATTGATCCGGCTTTTCACAGCCTTTGCAAAGACCTCCTTGCACTGTCCATAAAAATAGCCATGGCAGACATTTTCTAGATAAGGCAGGCAGGCTGACAAACCATCTTCCTTTGCCAATCCCCCAGCGCACCAATGGATTTTTGAGAAGCTGGCCAGAGCTTTGGCAGCGGCCTCACCATTCGTTGCCTTAGAGTCATTGATGAAGCGGATTTGTCCAAACCGCCCTGCCGGTTGCAACCTGTGCGGTAACCCTGCAAAGCTTTCTATAGCCTTATCTATAACACCATCTGTCAGGCCAAATTGGCGGCAAATGACGCGCGCAGCCGCACTGTTTTGCTGGTTATGCAGTCCCTGTAGGGCTGGATTATTCAAATGTTCTGCCGGACTACTCTCATCTAGTCGGATTATCTTGTAAGACTCGTGTTTCTCTGCGCTCAGCCTGTCAAGCACATCACCTGGCCCTAAAATTAGAAGATCATCAGATGTGGCGGTGACAAGAATTGCTTGTTTGGCTCTGACATAGCCGTCCCATCCGCCATGTCTATCAAGATGATCAGGGGTAATGTTTAAAATGACACGAATTTCAGCGCGCAGAGAGGGCGTCAACTCCAACTGATATGATGAAAGCTCAAGAACAATGATACTGTCCTCGCCTCTGTTAGGCAGACCTGTCAACGGAGTGCCGATATTTCCGCCAATGCGTGCGGACAGTCCGCCCTGTTTCAAAATATGCCCGGTCAGGGCGGTTGTTGTTGATTTACCGTTTGTGCCTGTGATTGCAATGAGACGTTCTTGACGGCCTGTCCGTAAGGCAAATTCAATCTCGCTTATAACCTGAACACCATGTCTTTTGGCTAGGATGACAGCTGGATGCGGTGCTGGAAATTCGTGCGGTATGCCCGGGCTGATGATCACTGCATCCAGAGACGGCCAAGGCCAGTCTTCAGGTGCCAGAGCCAAATCAGTCTCTAGTTTAGTTATATTCTGATCATCAAAACAGACAACTGTCATATCCAGGGCAATGGCTTTGTCAAGAACAGCCTGACCAGACCGGCCCATACCTAAAATGGCAATAGACGCCAGTCGTTTTTGTGGGGATTTCTTCTGTGTACTCATCATCTGCCTCACCTCAATTTCAGGGTGGACAGGCTGATTAGCGCCAGCACAACAGAGATGATCCAGAAGCGGATCACAATCGTGCTTTCCGGCCAGCCTTTTTTCTCAAAATGATGATGCAACGGGGCCATCAGGAAAATACGCTTTCCTGTAAGTTTGAATGAGGTCACCTGAAGGATCACTGAGATGGTTTCTACCACAAACAGGCCGCCGGCAATGGCTAGCACCAGCTCGTGCCGCGTGGCGACAGATACAGCCCCCAAAGCACCGCCAAGTGCAAGTGATCCTGTGTCGCCCATAAACACTTTGGCTGGCGGGGCATTGAACCATAAAAACCCAAGACCAGCTCCGATCAGCGCGCCTAACAATGTGGCCAGATCACCTGTACCTGGGACATAATGTATCTGCAGGTAGCTGGCGAATTGAATGTTGCCGCTGAGATAGGCGATGAGACCGAAACAAGTGGCAACAATAATAACGGGGACAATAGCCAGCCCGTCAAGCCCGTCTGTCAAATTGACAGCATTTGACGCGCCGATCATTACCAGCATTGCAAAGGGCACATAAATTAGACCTAGATAAATCAATGTGTCTTTCAAGAATGGGACTGCAACACCATATCGCAAACTCTCTGGTGATAGCTGAATGAAGATCAGGCTAGTCACCAAGGCTGCGATCACCTGGAAGAAAAGTTTTTGGCGGCCGCTCATGCCGTCACTGGAGCGCCTTTTCAGCTTCAGCCAGTCATCAGTTGCGCCAATCACTCCAAAGCTACTGGCAATCAGCAGAACCGGCCACAGATATTGATTGGATAATGGGACCCATAATAAGGTGGCCAGAATGAAGCTGCCTAAAATAAGTAGCCCACCCATTGTGGGTGTGCCCGCTTTAGTCAAAATATGTGTTTCTGGCCCATCAGAACGTATTGGTTGACCTTCTGCCTGATGTTTTTTCAGCCACATGATGAATTGTTCTCCAAACATCAAACACAGAACAAGGGCTGTGATTATCGCACCGCCCGTTCGGAAGGTAATATATCTGAATAGATTCAGTATTTTATAGTCATCAGCAAAAGCCAGCAGCAGATCAGGAAGCATGGTTCTTCTCCTTGGCAGCTGAAACTTTACTGTAAGTTTCAGCTAGATGCCGGCTGACCAGATATGCGCCTGATCCGTGTGAGCCTTTCACTAAAAGATTATCTGTGCGTTTAGCCAGCAGGGCCAGGTCGTGATCAAGGGTGGAAAGGGCAGATATGATGTTGGGATGGCAGATGCTTTTTATGCTGTCAGGCAAATCATCTGCCATTGCTGTCATCTGCGGGCCAATGGCGACTACCCATCTGATCTTAGCCTCAATGATCTGTGCGACCATTGCCTGATGTGCCTGTGTTGAAAAAACTCCCAGCTCAAGCATATCAGACAAAATAACACCATGTTGCCCTGGCAACTCAGCAAGGGTTTCAAGCGCTGCACTCATTGAAGTTGGGCCAGCGTTATAGCTGTCATCGATCAGGTTGATGGAGTGGCCACCTATGTTTAAGTTAAATGTTTTTCCGCGACCCGGCAGATCCGCAAAATCAGACAGGCTGGCGGCTGCGGTTCTGACGTCAAGGCCTGCTGCTGCAGACATGGCAAGCGCGCAAGCCGCATTCACAGCCCAGTGCCTGGCTGTCATCGCAAGACCAAAGGTAATGCTTTTTATTTGGCCATTATTCTTATCGCAAGGGTAGTCAATGGTAAGGCGCAGGCCATCCTTTTCTCGCTGCGCTTCAGTAAGGCGGAAGGAGCTTTCAGGATGAGTCCCGAATGAGAGAATCCGGCTTGCCCCTGCTGTCTCTGCTGCGGTTTTTAGATGGATAAAAAAGGAATCGTCTCGTGGTAATATGGCTGTGCCCCCTGCTGTGAAGCTGGAAAAGAGTTCTGCCTTCGCATCGGCAATTTGCTGAAGACAGTCAAAATGCCCAATATGGCTGTCAGCGATGCAAGTAATCGCCGCAATACTGGGCTTTACAATTTCAGACAGGTCCGCAATTTCACCAGCATGATTCATGCCTAGTTCACAGACTAGAAACTTTGTGTCCTCTGGCATCTGTACCAAGGTAAGCGGCGCGCCTATATGATTATTATAATTGCCTTTTGTTGCATGTGTGGAGCCAAAAGTTGTCAGCATTCGGACCAACATATCTTTCGTTCCCGTCTTACCTACTGAGCCTGTTAGAGCAAATTTAATGGCGGTTGTGCGGCCGGCGATTTCTCCTGAAAGGGCTTGCAGGGCACGCAGGCTGCTAGCCACGCAGAGTTGGGCAGCACGGGCTTGTGGTGCCGGCGTTTCAACAATAGCCGCTTGCTGCTGTTCAGGGTCAAGATTAGCAATAAACCTATGGCCATCTGTTTGTTTGCCTTCCAGTGCAATAAACAGCTGATTACTTTCCATCAAGCGGCTGTCAATTTGTGCAGCGGTGAATCGGGCAGACGGGATCTTGTCCTTATACCACTGCCCTTTACACAGTTCAGCAAGATGTTGCGGTGACAACTGGGACAGCATTATTTGCCTACCCCAACGCTATCGTTGTCTGCTAGATTCATCAGCGCATGGCGGGCAACGCTGGCATCATCAAAAGGCAGAATTTCTGAGCCAACAGTCTGACTGGTCTCGTGACCTTTGCCGGCGATCAGCAAGGTGTCGCCTTCATTGAGCCCAGCAATTGCCTGCTGTATAGCTTTGTCACGCGGTGCGTTTTCTGATGCAGCAGGACAGCTATCCAGAATGGCTTTTCGGATTTTGGCTGGATCTTCGCTACGTGGATTATCATCTGTCACAATCACCTGATCAGCAAAGTTTGCGGCAATTTTTCCCATTTCTGAACGCTTAGCTTTGTCTCTGTCCCCGCCACAGCCAAAAACAAGTTTCAGCTGGCCGTTTGTTCCTGACCGCAACGCTTTTAGAGCGCCTTCCAGCGCATCAGGGGTATGTGCAAAGTCAATTATCACCCGTGCTCCTGTTGGATGTCCGTGAATCGGCTGCATGCGGCCTCTAACTGGCGTTAAGTAGGGCAGTGTCCCAAAGGAATCCTGAAGAGGCATGCCAGATGCATAGGCAGCGGCAGCGGCAGTAACCGTGTTTATAGCCTGAAATTCACCAGACAGAGCAAGCGGGTATCTGAAATCCTGGCCGGCAGCTTTGATCTGTAAGTCTAGACCAAAATGCTGGCTCTCAGCTTTCATAATCTGGAAATTAGCCCCGTCTTGGATGCCAACTGACCAGAGCACGATATCTCTATTTTTTAGCCGTTCAAAAAGTTTGCGACCCCATTCATCATCAATATTGATAACCGCAGTTCCGCCATCGAGAAGGTTCTCAGTAAATAGCTTTTTTTTGGCTTCAAAGTAGCTGTTCATATCTCCATGCCAGTCCAAATGGTCATGGCTTAAATTGGTGAAGACAGCAACATTCACTGGAAGCTTGTGCAGTCGCATTTGATCCAAACCATGACTGGAGGCCTCAAAAGCGGCATGAGTGACGCCGCCCTTTCGCAAGCTGTCCAACAGAGCGAACAGTTGTTCTGATGGCGGTGTTGTGAGCAAAGCTGATGCTTTATTTGGGGTCTCTATATCGCTGTTTACGCCCAATGTTCCAATCGCGGCAGATGGCCAGGTGGCCCTTGACCAGATCTGATGCAAATATTCACAGACGGACGTCTTGCCATTGGTGCCGGTAACAGCTGTCAAAATGTCGGGGCGGCTCGGATATATTTTTGCACATAAGCTAGCATAATCCGCCTTACCTTGGGCGCTAACCAGCACACATATATGGTCCGATGTTTTGACCGTCCTGCCATCAGTAACAATCACCTTGGCCCCGTTCGCAATCGCCTCTTTAATGTAATTGTGGCCGTCTGTTTGATGACCTTTCATCGCGAAAAACAACCCGCCTGCCTGCACTGCGCGGCTGTCAGATGTAACATGTTTGACGGTCTTGTCAGCTGCGCCACTGATAACTGTCAAAGAGGGTTGCTCTGCTAAAAGATCAGTAAGATGCACGAATCGCCCCTTTTTCGCCGATACGCAGATCTGGCTCGAGAGTTTGGCGGATTTCAGGCTGATTTATGTCAACAGGATGAACATTCAAAATCGGCGCAATTCGTGTTACAATTTCAGCGATAACAGGAGCAGCAACCCAGCCCGCAGTAGCATATCCATAAGAATGTTCCTGGGGCTTTGGCTCGTCTACCATCACAAAGACGAGATATTCAGGATCATTTATGGGAAAGGCAGCTACGACTGAAACCAGATTTGCTGTTTTATCATAACGTTTGTTTTTAATTTTTTCGGCAGTTCCCGTTTTTGCACCAACCAGATAGCCAGGTGCTTTAGCAAGATTGGCTGTGCCATCTTCGTGAGAAACCGCAAGCCTCATCATTGAACGGACTTTGCGTGTGGTCTCATCAGAAAAAATCCGAACACGCTCAAATAGCTCATCAGGCCTGCGCTTCAAAAGAGTCGGGGCGATAAACTCTCCTGTTCCTGCCGCTGCACTCACCGCTCCTGCAACATGAATAGGGCTGACAGATATGCCATGTCCAAAGCTGATAGTGTAAGACGACAGCCGTCCCCATCTTGCCGGATACAGTGGCTGCGCGGTTTCAGTCAGCTCAAGGGAAGGGCGTACCAGAAGGCCCAACTTGTCCATATAGCTACGCTGGATGTTAGGGCCAATATCTTCTGCAATGCGAGCAGATCCGATATTTGACGAAAAAACAAGTACTTCTGATAAATTCAGAAATCGGTCATGAGGGTGATAGTCACGGATGGGAAAGTTGCCAACGCGTAAAGGACGGGTTACATCATAAGTTGAGTTTAGACTGGCAGAGCCCACCTCCAAGGCAATCGCCGTATTAAGAACTTTGAAAATGCTGCCCATTTCAAACACGCCTTTGGTGGCCTGATTAAACAAGGCCTCTGTTTTAGCTGCAGCATAGCGATTGGGGTCATAATCTGGCAGAGATGTAATGGCAATGATTTCGCCTGTTTTGATTTTAGTGACTAGGCCTGTTCCGCCACGGGCTTCAAAGGTTTTAATCTGTTTGGCCAGGGCGCGCCTGACAACTGCCTGGACACCCAGATCAATAGACAGGCTGATTTTATAGCCAGCAGCTAATTTGTCTTCCATGCTTTTTTCAACGCCAGCAATGCCTCTCCCGTCACGGTTAACCTGACCCAGAATGTGGGCAGCTTCCTTTCCATTGGGATAGGTGCGCAGATTTGACGGCGTAATGAAAATGCCTGGCAGGCCCAGGCTTAAAATGGCGGCGTGCCGGCGCGGCGTTATCTTTCTGTCCAGTTCCACATACCGGGTCTTGCGAGATAATGCTGTCAGAATCTCTCCGCTTGTCTTGTCAGGTAGAAGAGCAGAAAGCTTATTCGCGACCTCAAAAGGGTCAAGGATTTGGTTCGGGTCGGCATGCAAGGTCATGACCGGTATCGTCTGTGCCAGCACCCGGCCGTTACGATCGTGAATCGTACCTCTGTCAGCACCGGTCAATCTAACATAAACTTCTGTATCCGTATTTTTTGAAGTGGTGGCGAGATGAAATGCCTTTGCGCCGATGACTACAAAACAAGAAACTGCAAGGGCCGCGGCGAAGATCAGCCGCTTCTGGGCTGTTGTGCGGGATTGTTCAGGCAGTGGTTGAGCAGGCCAGATTAATAACCACAGGTTGCTGAAAAAAGATGGTTCGTGAACAGGACCGACACGGTTGCAAGACAAAGGGTCGTTCATTGCTCTGTCCTAATATTTGTTTGCGGTTTGGCACGCCGCATGGGAATCGCCTCAAGTGGCAGGATTCTGTCTGATGTTATTGGGCGCATTAATAAAAGCCCGCTAGATAAGGTTAAGATTCGATCAGGACGGGTCACATAGGCCCATTCCGCCTCTAGAATGTGGGCCCGCTCTTTTGCTATTGATATTTCTTTTTGCAGACTGCGAAGCTGTTCAAACCGGCTGTCCACAGTCTGTTTAGAAATGTAAAGAACTGTTCCGCTGCCGCCCAGAACGACACAAATTGCAAGAACAAGCCTGATCATGACAAACCTCTATGTAGTAGTGGTGTGGCTGGCGTATCTGTGCGCCTGGCGACACGCAATTTTGCTGATCGAGCCCTAGGATTCGCTAATTTTTCTGCACTGCTAGGCAAAATTGGTTTACGAGTAACAAGTGTAAATAGAGGCGGACTGTATGCCTCCAGATCAGGTCGGTGGCGGGATGGGCGGCTTCTATGCCCGCTCATCCTAGCCATAAATTGTTTGACGATACGATCCTCAAGAGAATGAAAGCTGACTACAGCTACAATGCCTCCCGGCTTCAACAGATAAACACAGGCTGCCAGTGCGTGTTCCAGTTCGTCCAGCTCTTGATTGACGTGAATACGCAGAGCCTGAAATGTGCGTGTGGCGCTGTCCGGTTGGCCAGGCTTGGGTCGTGGCATGACACCGTGAATAATCTCTGCTAGCTGGCCTGTGCGCGTAATTGGGGAGTCCGTCCTGGCTTTGACAATGGCTCGTGCGATCCGGCGTGAGAAACGTTCCTCACCGTATCGCCAAAGGATATCGGCAATCTGTTGTTCCTTATAGGAATTGACCACATCGCCTGCGCTTTCCCCTGCTGGCGTCATCCGCATATCCAGCGGCCCGTCAAGACGAAAGGAAAA
>DEBO01000072.1:41890-47635 GCA_002348585.1 Alphaproteobacteria bacterium UBA2954
AGCCTGATCTAGCTGGGTGGAACAGACGCCTAAGTCAAAAACAATGCCATCCACCTGCTCAAAATTTGAACCGGCAACCATTTGCCGCATTGCTGAAAATGATCCTTCATATAGGCTAAAGCGGCCGGAAAAGGCCTGAACAATGGCCTGGCCACGCGCAATCGCATCTGGGTCTCGGTCAAGTGCAGCAACATGACAGTCTGCTAAGTTTAGAAGATGCATGCTGTAGCCACCACTCCCAAAGGTTGCATCAATCAGCATTTTGCCCGCCTCAGGCCTCAGCGCTGCGGAGACCTCATCCAGCATCACAGGGATGTGTAAGCTGACATCGCTTGTCTCCTGAGCCCCTGACATCAACTGTCTCCCTGTGTGCCCCGTCTGCCAAGGGTCAGGCGTGGCACGCCTTGCTTGCTGGCTTGCTGGCGGGTATCTTTCTCGCGGTTTTGATGTCGGTCGGGCCGCCAGATTTGGAAGGATCGGCCAATGCCAGCAAATAGGGCCATACCGTCAAGGCCGGCAAAGGCAATGAACTCAGCGGGCAGCAGCATGCGGCCATCTGAGTCAATTTTCATCTCCTGTGCGCTGAACAGCATTGTCTGCAGGACTTCTGCCTCTTTTGATAGGCTGTCCATCTCATCAATAGCATCCACAATCTGGCCGATGCGGTCTGGTCCACACCCTTCAAGACAAGGCAGGGTCAGCGATTTGTAAATATATAAGGTGCTGCGGTTGCGGTCTAGAGCAACTCTAAAAGGCGCTGGAACCGAAACCCGGCCCTTGGAATCCAGTTTGTTCTCATATGTGGATAGAAATAAATCCACTGCGTTCGCTCCGTTTTGCCGCCTGTCCCGTGCAGAGTTCAGGGTTGCCCTTTTGTTTGTTGGACAGCGAAGAATACTCTCTGTCAGACTCATTTGGTTAATTATGGGTATTTATGGGATATCATGGGAATTTATGGAGGTCAATGGGAATTGACGGTAAATTGTGGAAAAGGTGTGTAATTTCAGTTGTTTATAACATATAACTTGAATAACAGTATTTAAAATATTAAAATCACTCCATTTTCATTATTTTGTTCTATATATGTTCTTTTCTGGTCGTTGTGATTGACTGCGGATGCGAGGTGCCCCTCATTGCGTCTGATTCCTGTAGCCCAAGGTGAAGCAACTCATAAGGTCATAACATCAGTACTTTGGAAGAAGCTGGCATCAAGATGGTGACTGATGAGGATCTAGGGGCAGATAAAGCGTATGCTATTGGCGCAGAAGAAACTGCGGTAAGAAAATCGCATACTGCTCAGTCGTCTGCGTCGAGCCCCTAATTTTGGGTCATCTGGAAGGATGTGGAATAGGAAATTTCCCAGCCATATGAATTAATTTGAACAAATGTATGTGGCTAAGATAGCTAGCGAGATGCCAGCAGAAACCATTGTTTTGGGGGAAACGATTATGTCGTTTAAACCAAGTTCCTGCTGGCATAGGCTTATTAGGTTGTCATGAAGAACAAAACTTCCCTTTAATTGTATGAATGGAAATTAAGGCATGATTAAGGCATGTTCAGCTTTCTGGCAAAACAAAAAGTGGAGCAGATAACCTATAAGCCGGGTTCTGTATCCCCTATGCCGGAACTGGTGGGGATGATGGCTATTCATCTAGGATGCCTGTTGCCAGACACCTCATGCAACCTACCCGGACATCTCTAGCAGGATCACCAGTGCTGAACAAACAGCCATGCCCCTATATGGTCTTGCTTCGGATGGGGTTTACCATGCCAGGCCTGTCACCAGACCCGCGGTGCGCTCTTACCGCCCCTTTTCACCCTTACCAGACATTTTGCCTGGCGGTTTATTTTCTGTGGCACTTTCCCTGAGGTCGCCCCCGCTGGGTGTTATCCAGCATCCTGATCCTGTGAAGCCCGGACTTTCCTCTGTCTGCAAGAGGCAGCAGCCATCCAGTCATCTGCTCCGACATGCAGTTTTGCCTGTATCCGTATGCTAAGTCAATTCAGATGCTGTTCAGCTCCTCACGCAGAATTGCCAGCTCAAGCCAGGCCTCTTCTTTTTCCTGTAGCATCATTTTGTTTTGTCTGGTCTGTTTGGCCAGTTTCTGATAGCTGTCCGGATCCTGTTCAAAAAAAGTCATGTCAGAAAGATGCTGTTCTGCTGTGGTGATTTGCTCTGTCAGCGTGGCCATTTCATTAGGCAGCTTTTCCAGCAGATAGGTCTGTTTATAGCTCAGCCGATCTTTTGGCCTGTCTGCCGTCTTTTTCTGGCCTGTCTTTTTTTGCCTATCCTTTTTGTCAGCCTGTGTTTGTTGCTGTTTGTCTATCTGTCTGCGGCGGCGATCCAGATAATCCGTATAGCCGCCAGCATGGGCAATGATGCGCCCGCTATCCTCAAAGGCGAGCAGTCCAGTTACAGTGCGATCCAAAAAGTCACGATCATGACTAACGATCAAAACTGTGCCATCATATTCGCTGATCACCTCCTGCAGCAGATCAATTGTCTCCATATCCAGGTCGTTGGTTGGCTCATCCAGCACTAAAAAATTGTGTGGCTGAGCGAAGATGAAAGCCAGCATCAGGCGGTTCTGCTCACCGCCTGACAGGGTAGAGACTTTCTGTGTCATCTTATTGTCATCAAACAGAAAATCACGCAGATAGCTGGTTACATGCCGCGGCTTGCCGGCAATCTCAACCATATCACCCCCATCAGGACATAACACGGTCCAGGGGCTAGCCTGCTGATTCAGAAAGGTGCGGTTCTGATCAAAGTAGCCCGAGATCAAGCCATAGCCGGCTTTTACATGGCCGGCATCTGGGGCTAGTTCACCTAGCAAGGCCCGCACAAGGGTAGTCTTGCCTACGCCGTTAGGTCCGACCAGCCCTAGCCTGTCACCCCGCTGGATTTTCAGATTGAAATGTTGGACGAGCAGACGTATCTGGTCTGCTGCGCTAACACTCAGGCTTATGTCTTTGGCCTCGAGTACAACCTGTCCACCTGTCTCTGCTTTGACAGGGTTTACCGTCAGTTCCTTAATTTGGGAGGGGGCCTGTCTTGCCCGCTGCAGGCGGAGCGCCTGCAAGTCACGAAGACGTCCCTGATTGCGTTTGCGCCGTGCGCTGATGCCCTGATGTGACCAGCGTGTTTCCTCAGCAATTTTCTTATCCAGCTTATGTAACCGCACAGCTTCTTCTGATAGAATAGCCTCAGACCAGTCGTCAAATTCATCAAACGCGCCTTGACGCCGCCGTAATGTACCTTGATTGAGCCATAAGACACCATTGCCTAAAGTCCGCAGAAACGCCCTGTCATGGCTGACCAGGATCAGTGCACCTTTGCGCGCTTTCAGCATATTTTCTAGCCATTCAATTGTTGGCAAATCAAGATGGTTTGTCGGCTCATCCAGTAACAGCACATCCGGGTCACTTACCAGCGCCTTTGCCAGCGAGACCCGCCGCTGCTCACCGCCGGACAAATTATCTGTCATCTGGGCAGGGTCAAGACCAAGCCGTCCGATAATGGCATCAGCCTTATAAGCCAATTTACGCCTGTCTTCGACGGACATGTGCGGTTCGTCATCCAGGCCGCTCAGAACATATGAGGATAAAGACATGCTGGCTTTGAAGGAGGGGTTCTGGGGCAAATAGGCGACAGAGCAATAAGGCGCACACCAGCGGCTTCCTTCATCTGGTTCTGTATAGCCTGCAATCAGCTTCATTAGGCTCGACTTACCTGCCCCGTTTCGGCCGACAAAGGCCAGTCTGTCACCGGGACTAACCACCAGACTAACATGGCGTAGAAGCCATCTGTCTCCCAGGTTTAAGGCCAAATCAGATACTGATAACAAAGGCGAGGCCATTCACATCATCCTTCAAAAATTTCCCAGTTCGAACTGAACTTTCATACTGGTTTGCTGCTGGCAGTTTTTTGTCGGGACAAAAGGTCATAAGCATGGTTGATGCGGGCCAGCCTGTCCGTTGCAGCATGTATGAATTCTTCCGGCATGCCTGCTGCAATTAGTTTGTCCGGGTGATGCGCTGCAGCTAGTTTTCGCCAGGCTGAGCGCGCCTCATCAAGACTGGCTTGTGCAGATACTCCAAGAACCAAATGTGGTGGCGGATTTTCGCCTGAATATATGTCTGAAAAACGATTAAATTCATCTTCATCATATCCAAAAACAGCTGCCACTTGTCGCAAATAATCCCATTCTGGGTTGGTGATATCACCATCTGCTCTGGCGATAGTGAAAAGCAAATCCAAAAGTTGTTCCAATATTGCAGATTTTTGTCCAAAAAGGTTGACGGTCTGGCGTGCGTAGGCCTCAAAACCGTCCTGGGTTTGACGGGCAAGATCCCAGAACTGGCCAACCCGGTGCAGGTCACCTTCAGAGATTTGCACCCTTTCGCGAAAGCTTCTAATTTCAGCAACTGTCACCACACCATCAGCGCGTGCCATTTTTGCAGACAGAGCAATTACAGCGACTGTGAAGGCAACCTTTTTGTTCTGCTCGGGGTCGATATGCCTGCGCAGTTGCTGTCCCGCTAGGGTGCCTGCCGCGGCGCCCAATAAGGCTCCTATTGGCCCACCGAACGCAAAACCAGTCGCACCGCCAATAATCAATCCCCAGATTGTCATTGAGAAGAAGTCCCGTTAACGTGGAAAAGCAGATTGTCGGACAGGCAAAAACACATCTATACTGCGTACCAATAAAAAGTTGCTTCCAGGTGGTTATAGCGAGTTTAGCCTGATGACACAAATGCGGTCATTTGATTATCGTGGATTAAAATGTCCTTTGCCTGTACTAAAAGCTAGACGCGCGCTGGCACAGTTAAGTACTGGTGAAGTGATTGAATTCCTGGCTGATGATCCAGCATCACCTCTTGATATGTCACACTTTTGTGAAGCAGAAGGCCATCAACTTGCCCGCTCCGACTCAGTGGCAAGCTATTTTGTTTATCACATTATCAAAGGGACGACGAACTAGCCTGTCATCGTTGGATCACAACTCAGAGATGCTAGCATAGACTGTCTGCAGGTAAGCTTCATAGCTAGCACGCCTGTCAGTTGTTTCAAATTCCAGCCCAAGTTCTTTTGCTTTATTAAAAAATCCAGGAGCAGGCAGTCCGCCTCTGGCCTTTGAGATTACGACTGCTGCCCTTAAAGGCCGGTCGTTATGATGATCCTCAGTCATAAGTTGCTCCAGCCATGAGGTTAGGCGGTGGATTTTATGCGGTCCAGTCATGTTCGCTGTCGCCGCTAGCGCATTATAAGTAATTTGGTCTTTATTTTTGATTACAGCCATGATTTCAGCATGGGCGTTTTGCTGCCAGCTTTTAGGGTCTGACTGTAAATTTTTGCTTCTGTTTGCAATCATTAGTTAGTTTACCCAATTGTTTCTGCAACGCTGCTTTTACTTGAGCGAAGCGGCCGGTCGCGATAGTAGTATTATTATGATACTTGTTAGATCACTTCTATTCAATCTCGTGTTTTATCTCAGCACAGTCTTCCTCACTGTATGCTTGCTGCCATGCCTGTTGCGGAGGGAATGGACACAGGCAGCAGGGAAATTCTGGGGCTGGTTTACAGCCTGTCTTCTAAATATTGTTGGGCTCCATCATGAAATACGGGGCGATGCCCAGAAGACAAAGCAGGTCATTTATGCTGCGAAACACCAGTCTGCTCGGGAAACATTGGTATTATATTGGGAATTGGATGCGCCGGTTATAGTGCTTAAGCGTGAATTA
>DEBO01000084.1:0-1248 GCA_002348585.1 Alphaproteobacteria bacterium UBA2954
AATTATCATGCTACTGTTTCATGAATATCAACGATCGAACATTATACTATACAATTTATATGCTGGTAATAATATTTATAGATCACTTTGTTGTTTCTTCCATTACTGGCATTTAAGAGAGATAGACCATGGCTGACACCTCCCAACAGGCAACCCCAAACAGCCTCACGTTCCGCCGATTATGGCCAACTTTGTTTATGACCGTCACCCTGCCTAGCCATGAACAGGCCAACATGGGCGCTGTACGCGGTGATTGTCAGTTTGATCCTGAATTCAGGCGGCTACCAGACGCTGGTGAACTCTTCCTATGGCCTGCTTTTCTACATCATCTTTTGCATCCAAACTTGTTGGATGTCCCGCGACTGTCATTTTCATTCAATGTAGTACTGCGATATAAGGCAAATTATCTGTAGAGCAGAGCCAGATGGCGGCAACTTGTCACCAGGTCAGTCATCACTTCGGCAAGTATAAGTGCGCTGGCATTGCAAAGAGGGTGACAAGCTGACAGATGTGTCTTCAAGGTCGCGGCCCTGACGCATATAAACACACATGCGCGAACCTGTTTCAGGGTCAATATATTGGCGGCGCAGGCGACATATATTTTTGACTTGTGTGGGCGGTTTGGCCTTACGTCGGCATTTTGCCTTTTCGCGGCCCAAGATTGTCTGTGGCCATTTCAGACGCAGATTATCCCACAGTGAGCAATGCGCTTTCTCTTCAGACCCCTCATAAATACGCCCCTCGCTGAAAGCAGGCCCCATCATTACGATAGCAGCGACGAGAACGGCCATACCTATTGATAAAATTGCTTTATAAAATGATAGATTTGTTTTCACTTGCAATAACACAGCTGAACCCATTCTTTTTTCAGCACTGCCACACCTTAATGATGAGACCGCTGCAAACTTAACTAAGTGTAACGCCATAAAATAGATGATGTATAGAGCCTGTGACCACAAAAGTGATCTTTGCCTATCCCATTAATCTAAATTAAATAAATATCATTGATAGCCGTTTATACACTTTGAGGAGATGATAATCGATGCTGTGATGATCAACCTTAAGTTACCGCACTGATACCAGTAAATTAGCTCAGAACAGGAGAGAGGAAATGCTTCGCGGATTTAGCATGCTTGTAAGTCTATTTTCAGCTTTAATCTGGCTGTCCTCCTGCCAGTTTTTTGTAGATGGGCGTGATGAATCCCTGCTAGTGGTTAGTGCTGCGGACTGGGCCGAATTGCATCAGTT
>DEBO01000084.1:1583-2953 GCA_002348585.1 Alphaproteobacteria bacterium UBA2954
AAAGAAGAGCAGCGTCAAGCTAAGCTTGAGGCCAACAAACCACAAGCTCTTCCTGGTTCTGAGACGATCAGTTTTTCAAACGTATCTGATGCGTATCTAGCCGGATGCCGAACCCTCGGCATTGTTGAAGTGCATCATTATGGCAGCTATGATGAAGCCCTGATCCTTATGCGTAATCAAGCACATCAGCTAGCCGCCAGTGTGATTGTTCCGCTTGATATCTATCAGGATCAAACTGTGCGTGTTGACGATGCCGGCCGGCTGAATTTCGTAAAAGGCCGGATGCTGCGATGCCCTCAGAAGCCTGCTTAAGAGGAAGCGTGAACACATGGTTAATATCATTGATCTTGACCTTTACAAGGAACATCGTGCAGCAGCGCAAAAATTTAATCGCAAAACTAGGCCACGAACAGCTGATAAATTTATGAAGGCACAGGCCTTCGAAAAGCTGACCTTGGAAATTGACAATATGCTGGAAGATAAAGCTCGTGATCGAAAGATGCCTGACGCAGTGGCCATGGCAGCAGGCCACTACGCAGCAATGCGATTGTTCCAAAACTATGGCCGCGCTCAGACATTAGCCTTTTTCGAAGACTGTATCCAGACAGCTGAAATTTGTGATGAAATCCTCGCTCAGCTAGATGACGAGCTTGTCTGATCAGGCTTGCGCCTCACAGTGCCAGAAATATCAGCACCAGCATCCACTGATAACGCATGGGCGACCATTTCACCAGCAACCACCGCCTGTTCCGAAATAGTCAGATGGTCTGTCTCAAGCACCCCATTGAAACGGCCCGCAATGTCCATTTCAGTTGCCCTGACTAGCCCTTCAAATACAGCTTCCTTGGTAATCTCAACTGAACCTGCTGTCATTTCGCCTTCAAAGCGCCCGGCAATTACAACAGTCTGTCCAGGGGCATGGAAGACACCTGTCAACTTTAAATCAATACCAATATAAGTTGAGTCACTCATCGGAGGCCTGTTCGTCTGTCTTGTCGGCCGGCACAGGATCATGCAGGTCTGTCAAAAACCCAGCTTCTGTTATAGCTAAAGGATCTAAACCTGCATCTTCAAGTTCTGCCCAATTATGCAGAATATGACAGTTCAGTGCCGCACCTCTGTCCATCTGCAGCGCGTTGTACTCAATCTCGCCAAAAATGCGGGCTGTGCGCATTATCCAAACACTAGAGGCTCTCATTCTACCCTTATATTCGCCAGCAAACACGCCCAGCTTAATGTCAAGATCTCCCGCAAGTTTGGCCCCCTCATGAAGATGAAGACGTTCTGTTGAGACATCGGCATTAATCTCACCGTGAATATCCAGCGCAGACGCCTTAACCAGCTTCCCAGTGAAGGTAGCACCTGCGCCA